>JANWJM010000031.1 GCA_025449475.1 Thermoactinomycetaceae bacterium | reverse complement strand
CTACAGAATTGCCGCAGATGACAGCGGATCAATTGATCTCCTATCTAAGCTTTTTAGGGAACCCGATTAAAGGAGCTCATGTGAGCACCGTGGATTCTTCATTACCGGGAGCATCGCGCGCTTATCGGAAAGGCATTCATGAAGGAATTGATTGGTATGGTGGGGAGACAACAGGAGTACCCATTACCAAAAAGACGCCCGTTTTATCCATGGCGGATGGAGTCATCGTACGAATTGATCACAACTATAAAGAGATGACCCCCGAACAAAGACAGCAATTCCTTGACTTAGGCAAACAAAATGATGGTCAAACGCCTCAGTATGTACTGGATAAATTACGGGGACGTTCCGTTTGGGTGCAACATGACCGTGGCGTGATGGCTCGCTATGTTCATCTGGATCGCGTGAATATGAAGCTGAATGTCGGGCAAAAGGTCAAAAAAGGTGAAATTCTTGGATATGTGGGGAATTCTGGAACCAGCGATGGTGCAAAAGGCAATAATGAAGGATTACACCTTCATCTGGATATCTTTATCTATGGGAAATGGCCCTGGAGTCCATACACGATGAAAGAACGACGAATTATTTTAGAAAAGGTATTCCCTGCGAATGGTTAAAACCGACACTTTGTGTGATAACCCAATGGAAAACACCCATAAGATTGATCTATGGGTGTTTATTTTCTTTTATAAAAATACATAATTCGACCGTTAAACATATGGAGTTCTCCCTCAACTTGTTTAGCTATAAAGCGAGATAGTTCATTCGCCTTTGCTTGATCGCCATGAGTGGAATTGGTGGGAAGCACGATCTGGATTTGATGAGCGTCCTCGGTTTGATTGACGCCCAGTATCAGATATTTATAAAGGTGAGAATCTTTGCCTTGGAGGAGTAAATACTTTGTACCCGACTCTTCTTTTTCGATGATCTCATAGGGGAAAGCAGCACCCTTATAATCCCAATTTAATTGTTTGCCTGTATATTCCGTCATCTCTTGATAATATTGCAAGAGTTCCTTTAATTGCTCTAGTGAAACGGTCTGATATTTGGAGCCTGATACCAGCTTGATGGTAGCGCTTTTACTCACGGTCGTTCTCCCTTCGCCTTGTAATGATACCAATAATAGTTTCATCTTAACAGTTTAAACCTGTATTTTCAAATCGCTCGAAAAGAGAAACGGGAGGGAAGGGTGTGAAAACAAAAAAATTAGATGTATGATACATATTTTACCATTCATTAATTAGTTTATCCCAATCAAAGAAAGGGTAAAAAAACATCATCTGAACTAAATTCGTACAAAAGAAGGAGGTAAAGAGATGGGATCTTTTGAACGTTTATATGATGAGTCGGAAAGAGCAAAAATTCGTTTTGTTGGATTTGTTTCAGAGCATGGTCGCTATGACTACGGTATTGTATACACGCATCTCTTTTTTGGAAAACCGTTAGTAATATGTATGCAAACAGGACGTTCGTCTTTATTATCGATAGAGGATGTTGAGAACATCGAATATTTAAAGCAAATCTTTAATTTGCAATCACGTGAAGAAGCAGAAGAATTAGGTATCTTTTTAAGAGAGAACTTACCTGCACAATCGATAGAGCCATTTTAATCATAAATGGTATCGATTCGTTGCTCAGTATCCCCAAAAGGGGATGCTTGGGGCAACGATCGATCAATAAAATAAACTTTGATTGTTAGCCCCTCGAAATCTTCTCGTTTATCCCCTGATCATGTGTCTCCAAGGAGATTTTTGCGGTTCGATTAAGGAATTTCCAAGTTGGATAATACATGTTTGCTACGAGTACATTGGGTCCCGTGCACTGCGCTTGAGGACAGTAACAGTGGTAACGTTTGGCGATTGGATGTTGAAGCCAACGGGAAAAAATGTCTGTCAATCGATCGGTCTGGAGGTTTCCTAATGCCGGGATATCTCCGAAATCTGTCACCATCACCTCTCCAGTAAATGCGTTGACATTCAAACGATTCCGTCCATCCGGATCTTGGCGAACGGTTACAAGCGGCTCCTCAAAAAGTCGTAACCATAGATTGCGATCTGCATTCTGATCACTACAAGGAAAGAAGGGAAGGGTTCCAAACAAAATCCACACATCGGGATGACGATGTTCTAATAAAACATCAATGGTTTGACGATATTCATCGAGGCTGAGAAGTTCCATATCTTTGGCAAAGTCACTCGGATAGAGCGGATGAACTTCATGACGTTGACAACCCATTTCGGCAATTTGGTGATGGATCGATGTAATGTGTTTGGCTGTAAATGGACTGAGAAAGGATTCAGCAGAGACAAAAATACCCTGTCTGGAGAAGGTACGCGCATTCTCTTTCATTTGCTCAAAAAGCCGTTCAGCGACTTGGATCGTGACCTCACGTTGAAAATGATGAAAGGCGATGCGATGAAAATCTTCAGCATTTCGATAATTGTAGGAAATGTGCAACACGTCGATATCCTCGATCCATTCCTCATAACGGGATAAAGGAAGAGTAAGGTTTGTATTCAGTTGTGTATAGATCCCTCTCGATTTCGCATATTTTAGGAGTGGTTTCAGCGTATGTTCGACGATCTTATGGTTCAAAATTGGTTCGCCACCGGTAAAACTAATCGTTGTTAAGTGGGGAATTTCTTCTAAACGCTGAATCAATAAATCGACCGAGAGAGGATTTCCTTCTCGTTCGAGCAGTTGTTGCCCGACAGCACAGTGTTCGCAACGTAGGTTACATAGATTTGTAACGGTAAATTCGATACTCGTCAGTTCATATCGCCCCGTTTGACTTCTCGTATGCCATACATCCCAAGGATCCCATTCAGGTGTAATGGGTGGTTTTGTATTCATTGGGTTTCATCTCCCATTTGTTCATTTGAATTGAGACCGAGTATACCCAATAACCATCAATTAGGCAACCAATTTGCGTGGGTTTCATTCTATGAAATTCGAATTTCATTCAATAATAACTACTAAGAATTGGAATTTGAAAATCGTTTTCTGTTAATCTCTGTTTTCGAGGGAATCAACTGTTACTCTTTCCATTCTGCTAAACACCTCGAACGTAGATCAGAGTTCTCTTCGTTTTAGTTATTTATTTTTTGTTTTTGTCACACCCACCGTGTCCGAATCTTTGGTTCCCGCGTATGCTGTCTTATAATCTATATTTTTACTTAATTTTTTGACAAGGTTTATTTGAAATCGTTCAAGGGCATGCTGGATTGGAACATGAAAACAGCTCAGTGGGTCATGCAACTTTGAGGAGAAAAGGGGTGTTTGTGTGATCACAATGGACGATGTGATTAAGGCGTTTAAATGTAGAGAGGCTGAGGAGCGAATTCCTGTATTAAGATTAGAACTGGATTATGAACTTGCCGTCCTGTATGATGCGATGAAAGAAAAAGATGAGTTGAAAAAAAATAGGGCATTAAAGCGTTTGTACCAATTAAGACAAGAACTCCTGTTGTTGGAAGAGTTCTAGTATTTTAAACTAGTATCAAAAAAACACATTTCGCGTACGTCAATATTTGTACGTGAAATGTGTTTTTTGTATCTCTTTTTCGTTGAAGATTTGGAGATAAACTGTTACGAAACCGTCATGAATGTTAAGTTGTGATTGGGAGCCCCAAATGATATGATGGAAGCGCTGAAAAGTACGGTTTTTATTGAACGAATCATCTGTAGGAGGTAAAAGATGAAGTTTGGTTGCCATATAAGTATTGCCAAGGGATTTGAACGAGCAGCAAAACGAGCCTATGAGCTAGGAGCAAGTTCTTTTCAAGTTTTTACAAAAAATCCTCGTTCGTTGCGTTCCAAAAAGTTGAATCTGGATGATGCTCAAAAAGGGGTGTCGTTTTGTCAGGAACATGGATTGACACTGGTCGCGCATACACCCTATATTACCAATCTATCCACCCCCAAGGAGGATTTACATCAGCTGACGATTCGTTCGATTCAAGAGGACCTAAAGATTGCAACCGCGTATGGTGCCGTTGGGGCGGTGGTTCATTGTGGAAAACATGTTGGGCAAGGCGAAGCAGCGGGTAAGAAGAAGATGATTGAAACATTGAACCGAATTTTAGAGGATTATCAAGGATCCGCCAAATTGTTGCTTGAAAATACGGCCGGACAGGGGAGTGAATTAGGTCTAACGATAGAAGAGTTGGTTGAAATCCGGGAAGCGACTGACCGAAAAGAACAGATCGGGTTCTGTTTTGATACTTGTCATGGTTTTGCTGCTGGGATTTGGTCGGAAGAGTCTTTTGAGGAGTTGGTTTCGAAAATGGAGCGGACAGGCTATCTCAACGATCTCGTTGCTATCCATTTCAATGATAGCAAAGCAGAGTTTCGAAGCCGTAAAGATCGTCACGAGAAAATTGGTCAAGGGAAGATTGGTTCAAATGCGTTGTCGCGTTTTTTGCATTCACCTGCATTTGAAGAGTTGCCCATTATTTTAGAAACACCTGTGCAAAATGAAAGTGAGTATCAGGAGGAGATTCGTTACCTTCGGAAATTAAAGGAGGGTCGTCATTCATGAACCAGTGGTTCGACCAATTACCGAAGTGGGCGACGTATCTGTTGATTTTGCTCTTAACCGGAATCATCTATCGAGCAGCCTTCGCGAGACCACTTCCGCTTCTGAAGAATGTGATCGTTTATTTGGCTTTAGCAGCGGGATGTTATTTATTTCTTATTTTTGATATTTTGGGATTTCCGATCATTCCGTCCCTCCTGATTACAGTAGGATTGATTATCGTGACAAGAATTCGTTTGTCGATTACAAAGAAAAGACAAGAGGGGGATTCGCGTGCGACTAAATGATGCGCTGTTTAATTGGTTACAAATTGAGATTGTAAGGGAAGCTCGTCCAAGTGATCGATCGGCAAAGGATACCGCTGAATTTTTTGAGAAGATATTGCGTGAGGATCATAAAATCACCTCGATCCATAAAAAATTAGTAAATGATCGTTATCTCGTGGAATTTCAACTCAGTGATCAGCAGTCTGAGACAAGAGAATTTCCGAAGGAAGTTGCTGAAAAGTTATTGTACGATATTATGGCTGAACCCAAGTATAATCAATCATTTGAGTAAGTTTTCGCCTGTTCGGCTCTTGCCATTACTTTTTTTGTGATTCTGGTGGAACACCGAGGACAAATTTGAATAAGTTGAGGAAATTTCATCAGCTTTTTTTGCTGTTGTCGGTTAGGCTCATAGGCATGATCACAAAGAATACAGACATGTTTCATTTTCAAGCCTACTTTCTCCTATAATTTCTTGACGATTTGTTTATACTTACTGGACAAAGATAAACAAACTGCCGACCATCTGTCAACAGTTTGTTCGGAATTTATTATCGCGTGTTGGAAGGTTGAGGTGCGATACGGCTTGCGATCTCTGCTAACTCATCCATGATTCCAGCCATTGGTTTTCCACGCGCCATATCCTGATTAAGTTCACGTAGTCGCTGAACAATATCAATATCAGCGGTTACGAGTGCGTTTTTCCCTTGAGGGTCTTTTTTTAATGCTTGTGCCACAGAATATTTCACAGTCCCCACACGACCACGGTCTAATTTTTTGTTCACATCAATACCTACGAGTGTGTAAGGACCAACAACGATCACCGTCGCTTGGTCTACGCCAGGGACACGTGAGGCGATATTGGCTAAACGATTGGCTGTTTTTTGCATTTTTGGGGTCAAGGTCTCGTTTTTTCTCGGTTGCTCCGTTCTTTGATAACTGATCTCTCTGGGTGTGTGTGGCGTCTGAGGTGTCTGTTCATAATTTCGTGCCTGATTGTTGGTTTGGCAACCCACAGAAAGAATGATGAGTACGGAGCAGAGAAGTGCAGATAATTGACGAACAAGTGGAGGCATCCTTCTCCCCCTTTCTTTGATGAAGTAATGATCGTATTTTTATGTTGACCTGATAAAGGAATCATTATTCAACAACAGGAGGATCCAAATGATTGTGGAATCTTTTTCATTAGGAATGCTCATGACAAATGCATACCTTTTATATGATGAAGCGAAGAAAAAAGGGATTGTGATCGATCCTGGAGAAAAACCCGATCCTTTGCTGGCAAGATTGAAGCAGCTCGAGATCGAGCTTGAGGCGATCTTACTCACACATGCTCATTTTGATCATATTGCTGGACTGAATCAATTGCGCCAATTCTCGCAAGCGCCTGTCTATCTGCATGAGTTGGAAGAAGATTGGCTTGAAGATCCGCAAAAAAACGGTTCGGGATTATGGCCGGAATTGCCGCTTGTTTCCTGTGATCCAGCGGATGTACTGCTCAAAGGCGGAGAATCGTTATCTTTTTTTGGTCAAACCTTCCAAGTCATCCATACACCCGGACATAGTCCTGGTAGTCTCACATACCTTCATCAATCACGGATGATTAGTGGAGATGTATTGTTTGCTGGGTCAATTGGTCGTACAGATTTGCCTGGTGGAGATCGCGATCAACTGTTCTCTACTCTACATGCTCATTTCTTGAACATGCCTGATGAGACACAAGTTTTACCGGGTCACGGACCCCAAACAACGATTGGCGATGAGAAAAAGGGAAATCCGTTTCTACAATAAAAGATGAAATCAGATGTTCAAAAAATCGAAGGTTCCCTTTTCATGGGTTTGTTATCATGAGAAGAGGTGATGGTGATGGAGAAGCAGGTGCAGCGGAGAAACATCCTTGTCTTGTTGATTATAGGTTTGATGGTTGCGATTACGCTCATTCTGACCTTCATCAATCGATGGGATCATAGCAAGTCGACGACAGGGAAATGCACCCCTCAGGAAACTGAGACGACAAATCTTGAAGTCGGTTCATGTGCACCTAACTTTCGCTTGCCGGATTTAAATGGCAATGAAATTGAATTATATGCAGAAAACCAAAAGCCGACATTTGTAAACTTCTGGGCGACTTGGTGTGGACCTTGTCAGTCTGAGCTTCCTTATATTGAGAAAGCCTACAGAAAATATAAAGATCGGGTCAATTTTATGATGATTAATGCTACAGGTACAGAACCCAATGAAAAAGATGTCGATCGTTTTATGAAGCGAAATCACTATACATTCCCTGTTTTGTTGGATCGACGTGATACAAATGTTGCATTCGGTGAATATAAATTGATGGGGATTCCCGTGACCTTGGTCGTTGATCCACACGGACGCATTCTTTTTAAGCGGGTGGGATCGGTTAGTGAAGAAGAAGTCAATCAACTAATGGAAAAACTCGCCCATTAGAAGAGGAGGAAAAAGAATGGAACAAGTCACTTTGTGGTTAGCTTTTGGAGCGGGGATTTTATCTTTTATTTCCCCATGTTGTTTACCCTTGTATCCGTCCTACCTTTCGTATATTACGGGCGTTTCTGTTGCTCAGTTGAAAGAGCCCTCTTCAAAGAAGATTCGTACACTTACATTGATCCATACACTATTTTTCTTAATCGGCTTCTCGATCATTTTTTACTCGCTCGGTTTTACAGTGAGCTCACTGAGTCGCTTGTTTGTGGACTATAAGGATTTTATCCGCATGATGGGCGGAATCCTGATTATGGTGATGGGTCTTTTTCTCCTTGGGATCTTTCAACCGAACATGTTGATGCGAGAGAAAAAATGGAAGATCCCAAGGAAAGGAGTTAGTTACTTTTCTTCCATTCTCATTGGTATTGGATTTGCAGCGGGTTGGACTCCTTGTTTGGGCCCCATTCTTACATCGATTTTAGCGCTTGCGGCCATCAATCCACATATCGCTTTTCTCTATATCACGGCTTATATACTTGGCTTTGCCATTCCTTTCTTTATAATGGCTCTTTTTATCGGTCGGACGAAATGGATTTTGCGCTATTCCAATCAGGTGATGAAGATTGGCGGAGCTTTTATGGTGTTATTTGGCATCCTCCTCTATACAGATCAAATGACGACCATCATTATCTGGTTTACTCGCCTGACGGGTGTATTTACAGGTTTTTAATTATTAGGGGTACGATACCATGAAAAAGAAACGACGATATTGGATTCGTTTATCACTATTATTGCTAATGATAGGGTTAATTGGTTTTGCTTTCTATCAACAGTTTCACGAAGGAGAATCCCAAAAGCCGAAAGTAGGAGATCTCGCACCAAATTTTCAACTTTCCACATTGGATGGTCAACCAACGAGTTTGCAGCAATTAAAAGGCAAAGCAGTGATTCTAAATTTTTGGGCGAGTTGGTGTGAACCTTGCCGAATAGAGATGCCTGCACTCACGGAAATCTATCGGTTGTATGAAAAAGAAGGTTTGATGGTGATCGGGGTGAATATTGCAGAAAATGATGTATCGGTCATGCAATTTGTCAAACAGTATCGTCTGCAATTCCCCATTTGGATGGATCGGAATCGTGAAGTCGTCGAACTCTATAAGATTGGTCCACTACCAAGTACGTATTTTATTGATCCCGATGGAAAAATTGCCTATATTCATGAAGGTCCTCTACAACTTAATGAATTGAGAAACATCGTTTTACAGCTATTGCCTCGATCGGAAGGAGCGATAAAGCAATGATTAAACGAATCCATGCCAGTGATTTTGCCCAGTTCTCAAAGGAGGAGAGAGAGAAGTTTCATTTGGTCGATGTTCGCACACATAAGGAATACAACCGAGGTCATATTCCCAATTCGCTTCATATTCCTCACGATCAGATGGAAGAGAGATATACGGAGTTGGCATCGATGCGCACAGAAAAAATTTTACTGATTTGTCGAAGTGGAAAACGAAGTCTTTGGGCTGCAAAAGTATTGCAAGAAAAAGGATTTCAAGAGGTTTATAATCTTGAGGGTGGAATCTTAGATTGGACAGGTGAGATAGAAAGGTAGCCAAAGCCGTCAATGGCGTAGGGAGGAGTGGATGCATTGAAACCCGATCCATTAATAGAAACAATACGCGATGAAATTTTTCGACACCCTATGCAGATGATCTCTTTTCGCAGATTTATGGAATGTTGTCTCTATCATCCTGTAGGGGGGTACTATTGTAGGGACTGGAAACAATTTGGCAAACAGGGAGATTTTTTTACCAATGTGCAAGTGGGAAGTCTTTTTGGACGTATCTTAGCAAAGTCATTTCTACAGATGCGTTCAACCGCTCGAACCACCGGAAAATGGGCATTGATTGAGATGGGCGCTGGAGATGGTCAATTGATGAATCAGATCATCTCTTTTTTTCATCAGCAATCCGTTGAGGATGTGGATTTCTATATTGTCGAGAAAAGACCAAGAGTAGAAGATTCTGCTCCACCGGTCGTGTGGGTCCATCAATTAGAAGAGATACCGGTTTATCCATTTGCGGTGATCTTTAGCAATGAATTGGTTGACGCTTTTCCGGTTCATCGTTTACAAAAAAAAGCAGGAAAGATCGATGAAATCTTTGTGACGTGGGATGCGCATAAAAAGTCGTTTCAAACGATCAATGTGAGGTTATCCCATTCCGCATTAATTCCGTATGTAAAAGAACTCGAAGATCAAGTCGAGGAGGGACAATATTTCGAAGTCAATCTCGATGCCAAAAAATGGTTACAATCTGTTGCAGCATGGCTGAAGGAAGGATATCTGGTGACCATCGATTATGGCGGTCAAACCGAAGAACTCCTAACTCGAAAAGAGGGAACGATTCGTTATTTCCAAAAGCATCGTCTGGTTGAAAGTGATGATCTGCAACCAGGTGAAGTCGATATCACTGCAAATGTGAACTTTACATGGCTTCAGGACTGGGGAAAGGAATTTGGATTGGATGTGATTTTTTATGGTACTCAAACAAAATTTTTCTTGCGGGAAGATCTTTCGATCGAGGTACGTAATCAACAGGAACGCAATCAATTAAAACAACTCATTCATCCTGATGGAATGGGTGAAGTCTTTCGTGTTCTGATTCAGAAAAAGAAGAGCGGAAATTGATTCCAGAAAAAAAGTCGGACTTCGTGACATACAATCGATGGTCCGACGGTTTTTCTTATGCTGCAAAAAATGTAGCGTATCCTACCATTCCGCAAAAACTGACCAGCATATATACACCAAATAAGTACATATATGTTTTTTCTGTGAGACGGAGAGCTCCTAGAACATAAAAGATGGCCGTTTGTACAAAGAAAAGAATGGATGGAATGACCATTTGTCCAGCAAGGAACATTAGGGCAAATATAAAGCACCAAAAGCCTAGCACGCGAAACATCCGATCCATATCTCGTTCGCTCCTTTCCGTGCAAAGGTTATGTATAAATAGTATACCTTTATTTTCACAGATTCATTATACATGTGAAACCATTGTTGTAGCAAGTGAAGACAACGTGAACAACTGATTCAACCGCAATCATCTGTATACTTCCAGTATTTTTCGGAAATAAAAGATAGTAGCTTTTTATACTATGTTTTATAGCAACTGCATATAAATAGAACCAGGAACAAATCTGACCAAGGTGGGAGGATTGAAATGGGAGTAAAAAGACAGGATGCGTGGACAGCGGATGATGATACCGTTTTAGCAGAAGTTATACTTAGACATATCCGTGAAGGAGGTACACAGTTATCTGCGTTTGAAGAAGTTGCAGCCAAATTAGGGAGGACTCCTGCTGCTTGTGGTTTTCGTTGGAATAGTACGGTGAGGAAAAAATATGAGACAGCCATCAATATTGCCAAAAAACAACGTCAAAAACGAAATCGAGAACACAATAAACAAACAACTTCATCGTCGGTGGTCCATGATACGTTGCATTCACTGGATCAAGTGATCCGTTATTTGAGGCAATTTAAGAACGAAATCAATGAACTCAAGCGAAGTCAAAAGGAATTGGAGATGGAGTTAAAAAACCGAGAAGACGAGGTCAAACGCTTGGAGCAGGAAAATCAGCAAATGAAGAGTCAATTAAATCACGTGAAAACCGATTATCAATTGGTCAACGACGACTATCGTACATTGGTTCAAATTATGGAACGGGCAAGGCGAATGGCCTATCTCGCCAAAGAGGGTGAACCCAATCCCCAAACGATTTATCCGACGAATCCAGATCGCGACTTAGAAAAAACAAAAAAGTAAACACGAGCCTCACATCCGAGGCCCGTTTTTATTTTAATTTCGTAGAGAGACTCCATCTGGCAACCAAACATAAGGACTCTCACCGCGATCTCTCAGTGGATTGTACTTTACAGGTTGAAAGCCCATTTTCAACCAAAACGAATCCGATCGGCGACGTGCATTGGTTTTAATGGGTAGACCTAGACTTTTGGCATGATCAATCAAGGCAGTTCCGAGTCCTTGATTCCGATAATGAGGCAACACTTCCAATTTAAATACTTCATAATAATCCTGAGCAGGTTGGAAATACTGATCGTTTTCTTGATCGATTCGATAGAGGCTAATGCGAGCCACCAAATTTCCATCGCGATAGATTCCATAGAATGGAGAGTCAATCAGATTTTCTACCATATTGTTTTCAAGCTCTTCAAGCATGGAAAGTTCTGGGAGACCGTATTCACTAAACTTCTGAAATTCCTCGAGTGTTTTATAATTAATTTGTAGCTTTTCTACTTTTATTGCCATGGGAGAATCCCTTCCTTCAACCGATTATTATCTTCTCCTCCATTATACATAAAGATGTTGTGACTGCTGAAATCATATCGAGAATATGCTAGTATTTTTAGGTATATGCCATAAGAGAGGGAGCAAAATGAACATAGACTATTTGCACTTACCATGGGAGAATCGGTTACTAACAGATTTCTATCAATCTTTTGATCGATCCTTCGTTTCGACGCTCTTCACATATAATCCTTGGCGAGAGGATAGTTTTCGTCAAAGATACCAATATTTACAAAAAACAAGAAGCGAATCCTTTCCGAGAAGGGATTTGATTAAGGTTTTTCGTGCACAATATGGACGAGCGAGAATACACCCTCAGATCGAAACCAATTTAAAGCGTTTAGAAGATCAAAGAAGTTGTGTAGTGATTGGAGGACAACAAGCAGGTCTGTTAACAGGTCCACTTTATACATTGTATAAAGCGATTACGATTATTCAATTGGCACAGCGAGAAGAAAAACGTCTGGGTGTACCTGTCATTCCCGTTTTTTGGATAGCAGGGGAAGATCATGACTTTGACGAAGTGAACCATATATGGATTCGGGATGCTCACGAGCAGGTCAAAAAACAAATTTATCACCTTTCCTCCTCTCGTTCGTTCAATCGAATCTCTGTCTCACATCTCACGTTCGATCGATCGAGGATGCTGGAATGGTTGATACAGTTAAGCAATCAATTTCCGGATACGCCTTATAAGGATGAATGGTTACGAATGAGTGAAGCCATTCTATCTTCCGTGCAAACATGGGGTCAATTCTTTTTTCGCATGATGCAAGCATTATTTAGTAAATGGGGACTCTTATTGATCGACTCCACCAACATCGATCTACGGCGCTTAGAAAGCAAGTTTTTTATCCGTCTGATTAAAGAGAATCCGCAATTAAGGAAGATATTTTTGGAGACCAATCATAACTGTCAGAAGAATCAATATCACACGCATGTAAAAATATTGGGGAATCATTCTCATCTGTTTATTTATATCCATGGAGAACGATATCCTCTCTTTCACTCTCAGGATCGATGGATAACAGGGGAAGGTTTCCCTGATTGGTCGACAGAGGAATTGCTTCGCATGGCGGAAGAGTCACCTGAAATGCTAAGTAATAATGTATTGTCTCGTCCACTTATGCAGGAGTACTTGTTTCCTACCCTTGCCTTTGTCGGTGGACCTAGCGAGATTGCTTACTGGTCTTTGTTAAGGAGGGCTTTTGAACGGATGGATTTAGAAATGCCCATTGTCTATCCAAGAGTACAGATCACACTTGTGGATCAAACTTCCTCCAAAAGAATGAGGCATTTTCAATTCACCTGGAAGGATCTTTTTATGCATTTTGAGCAAAAAAAGAGAGAATGGCTGCACGAAAAAGTGAACTTGGATATCGATCAACTCTTTCAAAAAACGAGTCAAGAAATCAATCAGATTCATCAATCACTCATTGATCAACTGGAAAAACATCTACCTATGCATTTGGGAGAAATCGGGGAAAAGAATCGTGAAAAATTGAATGCACAGTTACGCTATTTGCGGAACTATGTCCAGCGAATAGTTGCGGAGCAATATCAAACAGAGTTAAGAAGAATGAATGAGATCGTTGTTCGCTTGTTTCCTTTGCAGAGACCGCAAGAGCGTGTGTTTAATCTGATTCAGTTTTGGAACGAGCATGGTCTCCAATGGTTGGATCAATTGATCCAACAACCGCTGTTATCGAGACCAAACTTCCATCACCTGGTGCATATCTAGCTACTTTTCATTTTGAAGTGGATCGAGTAAGATAAAAAAAAGATATGAGCTCGGCTTATGATCGATTGTAGGGAAACGTGTGTGTAGAGTATTCCGCTGGTTTTATTTAAGGAGGGTAAAAAGTAGACATGAATTCTGCTGAAAGAAGTATCATACAAGATATTCAATTAGCTCCGCAGGGACGATTGAAGATGAATTGGGCAAAAAAGCATATGCCTGTTCTCAATCGTTTGCGAGAGAAGCTGATTGTTGAAAAGCCATTAACAGGAAAAAAAGTGACGATTTGCTTGCATTTGGAAGCAAAAACGGCTTGTTTGGCTGAATTGATTCGGGATGCTGGGGCAGAGGTAACGATTTGTGGCAGCAATCCGTTGTCAACCCAAGATGATGTTTGTGCGGCTTTAGCGTCGGAAGGTGTCACTGTTTATGCGAAGTATAACCCTACACCGGACGAAATTAAATATTATTTAACCTTATCGCTCGAAAATCTACCCGATCTTATTATTGATGATGGGGGAGATTTGGTCAGTCTATTGCATTCCGAACGACCGGACTTAATGAGAAATATCAAGGGAGGGTGTGAAGAGACCACAACAGGCATTCTACGTTTACGAGCACTTGAAAAAAACGGCGAACTGCGTTTCCCGATGGTTGCAGTGAATGAAGCATTTTCGAAATTTTTGTTTGATAATCGGTATGGAACCGGTCAGTCGGTTTGGGATGGCATTAATCGAACAACCAATCTAGTTGTAGCTGGAAAAACAGTGGTTGTTGTAGGATATGGCTGGTGCGGTCGCGGTGTTGCGCTACGCGCCAAAGGACTTGGCGCTCGTGTGATTGTAACAGAAGTTGATGCCATTAATGCGGCCGAAGCGCATATGGATGGATTTTCCGTGATGCCCATTGCAGAGGCAGCCAAATATGGAGACTATTTTATCACGGTTACAGGCAATAAAAATGTGATCAATGGTGCGCATTATCCTTACATGAAAGATGGCGCGATTTTAGCCAATGCCGGTCATTTTGATATCGAGATTAATAAAGAAGATCTTCTTGCACAATCCACCTCTCATCAACTCGTACGAAACAACATTACCGAGTATGTGATGGAGGATGGTCGTCGGATCTATCTGCTCGCCGATGGTCGATTGGTCAATCTTGCGGCAGGAGATGGTCACCCAGTTGAGATTATGGATATGACCTTTGGTCTGCAAACCTTATGTTTACTTTATATCAGCGAAAATTATCGCAAAATTGGTCCCCATGTGATTGATGTTCCTTACCAAATTGATGAGCAAGTGGCTCGCTATCATTTGGAAGCTATTGGAGTCCACATTGATACCCTCACCAACGAACAGCGCAAGTATCAAGAAAGCTGGCGATTATGATTTTCCAAAAAGAAGAAATGATCGATTGAATCCTGCAACCCGTGCAGGATTTTTTCATGGGCTTGTGGTATAATTATCAATGTGGTGAAAAGTGGTGTGAGGTGGTAGAAAAGGGGAGGAATGTGGGGTGTTCATGGGTGAATATCGTCATACCATTGACGATAAAGGGCGGATCATTATTCCTACAAAATTTAGAGACCATTTAGGACCCTCATTTATTGTCACCCGTGGACTCGATCAATGTTTATTTGCTTATCCGCTTTCAGAATGGACACAACTGGAGCACAAATTAAAATCGCTTTCGTTTACGAAGGCGGATGCTCGGGCCTTTACCCGATTTTTCTTTTCAGGAGCCAGTGATGTTGAAATTGATAAGCAAGGCAGGATTCGAATCCCTACCAACTTACGTCAATTTGCCAAACTCCAAAAAGAATGTGTGATAATTGGTGTTTCTACGCGTGTGGAGATTTGGTGTAAAGATTTGTGGGATCAATATTCTTCAGCATCAGAGGAAGCATTTAATCGAATTGCTGAAAGCTTGGTCGATTTGGAGTTGTAGAAGTTGTTCAAACATCACACCGTCTTAAAAAAAGAAGCAGTAGAATCGCTCCGTATTCATCCAGAAGGCATCTATGTCGACTGTACGGTAGGTGGTGCGGGGCATAGTCAACGAATTGCTGAAGCACTCAATCCTTCGGGAGTGTTAATTGGTTTCGATCAAGATCAAAACGCATTGCAAGCAGCTAAGGAACGGCTGAAGTCGGCCTCTTGTCAGATTTTTTTGATCAAAACCAATTTTAAGAGAATCAAGGAAGTCATCTCCGAACTCGGTTTTCATGAAGTAGATGGCATTCTTTTTGATCTCGGTGTCTCCTCTCCCCAGCTTGATCAAGGAGATCGTGGTTTTAGTTATCAGAAGGATGCACCGCTCGATATGCGAATGGATCAAGAGCAAACCTTTTCAGCGTATGAGTTGGTGAATGAGTGGTCGGAAGAGGAATTAGCTGATATTTTGTTTCGATATGGTGAAGAGAGATTTTCCCGTAGGATTGCTCGCCACATTGTCCGTGCTCGACAGAAAAAACCGATTCAAACAACGTTCGAATTAGCTGATCTGATCAAACAAGCCATCCCTGCTTCAACTCGAAGGTCTGGACCTCATCCAGCACGTCGGTCTTTTCAGGCGATTCGGATTGCTGTCAATGATGAGTTAAATGTGTTCGAACAAGCTCTAAAACACTCATTGGACATCCTGAAAAGTCAAGGTCGCTTGAGCGTGATTACATTCCATTCATTAGAAGATCGGATCTGCAAAAAGTTTTTCCAAGAACATGCAAAAGATTGTATTTGCCCCCCTCATTTTCCGATGTGTACATGCAATCATCAACCACTTCTTCGATTCATAACGAAAAAACCTATTATCCCTTCGAAAGAAGAGATCGATAAAAATAAAAGAGCTCGGTCTGCAAAATTAAGAGTAATAGAGAAGTGTTAGGAGTTTTCGGTTGGTAGCGTAAGGAGGTTTCTATATTGAGAGAGAACCAAGGAAATGTCGCGCTCGTTTTTCCTGTGCGGAAGCCAAGGGATTGGAAACGAACGAAGCGAAGTCCTCGACGCATGTTGAGCAGGGGTCTGCCCATGGCAGAAAAGCTTCTATATCTCGTTAGTGTGATCCTATGTGTCTTCTTGGCATCCATTATCGTTACACGTTATGCAAAAGTGATCGAACTAAATGCCATGATTCGCGAAACAGAGGCGAAAGTTGAGAAAACGAAAGAGGTCAATCTTCAATTAGAATCGGAAAAAGAAAAATTAGAAAGCGTAGAGAGGATTCGCAAGTTTGCAGAAGAAAATGGTCTTCAACCAAATTCGACCAAAGTGATCCCCTCCATTCGACCATAACGGATCATGACAACATGGGACGATTAAGCAAAGAGGAGGTGGAGAACTGTTACCAAAAACATAGATCAAACCGAAAGAGGACTGCTCCATACTGCTTATACAAAGGATCAAGAGTCCAAAGACCATTTTCCTTGCAAGATTGTCTACTCTTCTTTGTATAGGCATTTTCTATGTTTGAAGTAGCAGTTGCTGCGATGGCCGTGTCACCCATTCGGAAGAGTAAAGAGCGAACGTTCATTATCGGCATGATCGTAACCTTTTGTTTGGTTACCATAATTTTTCGATTATTTTGGCTACAGACATTTGCCTCCAAAGAATTAAGTGAAGAAGCACAGAAGAATTGGATTGTAAAAAAAGTATTAACGCCAAAGAGAGGAACCATTTACGAACGAACCAAAAAGGAAAAACTGGCTTGGGAAACAAATGCCTATGTCTTTGGAGCAGAATTGGAACAGATAAAGGATCCAACCCAGACAGCTGAAGCGTTATCTACCATTCTAGAGGTTCCCAAAGACCAGATTGAGCAAAAATTAATTACTGAGATCGCAAAAGGTCGGAAATCGATCGAACTGCGTTTTCCAGGCAAGTATAAGTACCCCGAGTCAGTCTTCGAACAGATGAAAAAGAGAAAAGCAAAAGATCAAGCGCTAGACGGGATCTATGCTTTTCCAACCAAAAAAAGAACCTATACTGGGAAGTTAGCTGCGCATGTAATTGGATTTCTAAATAGTGAGGATCAGCCAGTTGGCGGAGTTGAAACGTATTATGATCATCTCTTAAGAGGAAAAACAGGCAATAAAGTATATAAGAAATCGAAGGATGGTCTGATGGTTGACGATGAACCTCAAAAATTTAGTCCTCCGGTTCATGGGAAAGATCTTGTCCTGACCATCGATCTAAAAATCCAAAAACAGGTTGAAAAAGAGTTGGAAACAGCGATGAAATTGTATCGAGCGAAAGGTGGAACAGCGATTGTTGCTGATCCCAAGACGGGAGAAATCCTAGCGCTTGTGAGTCGACCAACATTTGACCCAAACAATCCCTCCCAGACTTACGATAGTCAAAAGAATGGACGCAATCTAGCCATTGAAAGCCAATTTGAACCTGGTTCAACGTTTAAAATTATGACATTGGCGGCTGCCATTGAGGAGGGAGTTTTTCAACCGGAAGAAAAGTTTCCATCCGGTCAGATTCAAGTCGAAGATCAAGTGATCCGTGACTGGAACGTCAACGGTTGGGGTGAAATTACATATCGCGAAGGTGTGGAATTGTCCAGCAATGTCGCCTTTGTTCGACTGGGTCAAAAATTGGGACAAAAGAAATTGGTCGATTATATCAATCGTTTTGGATTTGGCGATGTCACCAAACGGTTTGGTAAAAAAACGGGGATTGATCTACCCGCTGAGGGAAGAGGGTATTTTTTTAAAGGTTCGTTATATCCTACCGAGCTAGCATCGATTTCTTTCGGACAAGGAATCTCGGTCACACCCATTCAACAAGTAGCTGCGGTTTGTGCAATTGCAAATGGAGGAATTTTATATAAGCCTCATGTGTTAAAAGAAGTGTGGGATCCGGAGACCAAAAAGCGGATCAAAGTCGTTAAACCACAGGGAAAACGAGTTCTCTCATCAACGACGTCCCGACAAGTCCGCGATTTATTACGAGGGGTTGTAAAAAAAGGAACCGGCGCCAATGCGGATTTGCCCGGGTATCATGTTGCAGGAAAAACGGGAACTGCTCAAAAACCCAATCCAAATGGTTCGGGATACTTAAAAAATAAATATGTTGTTTCGTTTATTGGGTTTGCACCAACAGAAAATCCAGAAGTTGTCGTTTATATCGCCTTAGATGAACCAAATAGCTCTGGTGGAGATGTCACCGGGGGAACGGTTGCTGCGCCACTCGCCAAAGAGGTATTAAAGCAGACATTAAAAATTCGCGAAGTGAATCGGCGGGATCAACTCGATTCACAACGTTTAAAATAAATTTGAGCCACTGTTTTGACAGAAGGCTCATTTTTTTTGGGGGTCAAGAATATGCTTGTCTTAAGGAGATGATCGATGCGTGGGAATCTATCAGTCGATTATAAGAAAAAGACTATATCTCTTTTTTATCATTGCGATGTTACTATTCATTGTGTTATTTGGTCGTTTGGCTTACGTTCAACTCATTCAGGGAAGTTGGTTAAGTCGTCAGGCTTCTGAGTTGTGGGAAAGGAATATTCCTTTTGAACCGAAACG
>JANWJM010000030.1 GCA_025449475.1 Thermoactinomycetaceae bacterium | reverse complement strand
CAGTTGATGAATCCCAGTCAGAGAGAGGAATTGATCCGGAAGCTGAAACAGCGACAAGAGAAGGTCAACCGATCGAGTTCGAAAGCATCGAAATCACCTGTGTCATCGGTTTCAACCGTTCCACAATCAGCGATTGATCGGCAAGCCCCCGTTTTTGAGCCTCCAGATTGTCGCCGACATGTCTTACGAAATGTTCCCATTTCGCATCTCCGTCCTTATCTGAATGAGCAGATGTTGTTGGGAAGGCATTTGGGAATCAAAGGAAATATTGAGAGGCTTTTGGCTGATGGTGATCCGAAGACATGGAGTTTAAAGGAGAGAGTGGATCAGTTCATACATGAGATCGAACGGGATCAACTCCTTACCATACAGGGGGTTTATCAATTTTTCCCGGCTCAATCCGATGGAAATGATATTTATATTTATCATCCCGAGCATCCATCACAAATCATCGAACGCTTTACATTTCCTCGACAGTCCCAAGAACCTTATCTTTGTTTGGCTGATTTTTTACGTTCGGTCGAATCTTCAATCATGGATTATGTCGCCTTCTTTGCCGTAACTGCAGGGGTGGGTGTTCGCTCCATGGCTGACAAATGGAAAGAACAAGGAGATTATTTGCGATCACATATGTTTCAGGCCATTGCTCTTGAATTGGCGGAGGCTTTTGCGGAACGTTTGCATCAACAGATTCGCGATCGATGGGGATTTCCTGATCCGCTTGAGATGACCATGAAAGAACGGTTTGCGGCAAAATATCAGGGAATTCGTGTTTCGTTTGGTTATCCGGCGTGTCCAAATTTAGAGGATCAAAAGAAACTATTCCGTCTCATCGAACCGGAGAGAGTTGGGATTCAATTAACGGAAGGATGGATGATGGAGCCAGAAGCATCTGTATCAGCAATGGTCTTCGCTCATCCACAAGCGAGGTATTTTCATGCAAATTGACTTCGGTCGGAGAGAGCCAAGGATCAGAAGGGAGAGGACGGAAGTGCGAAAAGAAAGTGAAACCGTCGTGGAGAAGGTGAAAAAGCAACGAACCATTATCTGTGAATTTGATACACCGAGGGATTTGGATATCCACCCCTTTTTGGAAGGATCCAAACGTCTCCATCAAGCTGGTGTCGATGCGATTACGATGGCAGATAATTCTTTGGCTTCGTCACGGGTGAGTAATCTAGCTTTGGGGGCGATTTTAAAAACCAAACATTCCATCGAACCGTTGGTTCATATCACCTGCCGGGATCGCAATCTACTCGGGCAACAATCGCATCTGATGGGGCTTCACGCTTTGGGAATTCACCAAATATTGATCGTTACAGGTGATCCTCCAAAGATGGGCGATCTGCCTGAATCGAGCCCTGTTTTTGATGTTACGTCCTTTGAACTGATTCGTAAGGTCAAAGCGTTAAATGAAGGGGTCTCTTTTTCTGGAAAAACGTTCCGACAACGTACTTCCTTTATTATCGGGACCGCCTTTAATCCTCATGTGCGGAATATCGATCGAGCCATTCGGCGTTTGGAGAAGAAGATCGAAGCAGGAGCCGACTTTGTAATGACACAACCCATTTATGATGAGCGGGGAATCGAAAAACTTTATCAAGCAACCAAACATTTGCCCATCCCTGTCTTTGTCGGAATTATGCCAATTACCAGTTTCAAAAATGCGCTTTTCCTGCACAATGAAGTACCTGGGATTAAAATCGCGGATCATATATTTCAGCGCTTGTCATACGGAAGGAATCGCGAAGAAGAGCGGAAAATTGGTGTCAAAATCTCAGAAGAGTTGGTGGATGTCGCATGCGAAAAATTTAATGGGATCTACTTAATCACTCCGTTTGATTATTGGGAGATGACCCAATCATTGACGCGCTATATTCGAGAGAAAGACCTAGCCAATGCTATTTGAAGGAGAACGATTTTAAAAAGAAATGTGAGCTTGTAAAAATAAACAAGAAATATGGCATATTTGTGTTGATTTCGATAATAAAATAGTCGATAATCAACATAGAATTGAAAAAGAGGAATCTTCGGGAGGGTTTTTCTGAATATGAATCAGAGTTTTTTAGACTCATCGGCACTTGTTATTTTCTTTATTTTAATCTCGATTGTGTTGGCGAGTTTGTACGTTCGAGAAAGAATTAAAAATAACGGTTAAACCTCCTGTAGCCTCATTCATTGGCGAGGCGTCTTTATAGAAAATCCCCACAGCAAGATGTGGGGATTGCTTTTAGTCGCGAAATGAACTGCTCTCATATGGATTGTTGTATCTTGGTGATTCAGGCGATTCATAGTGACGATAAGGATTTCTACGTCTCCAAGGTGATTCTTGGCAAGGAGAATCCCAGCGGTATCTGGAAGAAGATTCACAGCCTCGTCTTGTTTTCTTCATACAGTATCTTTTCATCATTTTGATGATTTCCATTTCGTGCCGATGACACATTTTCATATGTTTATATAGCCGTTGAATCAGTTTTTCATCGCATGGGATACAAGGGTAGGGATGCATGGGATGCATCGGATAATGGGGCTTCATCGGTGGTTTAGGCATCGGTTTCGGAATGGGAGTAGGCATGGGTTTGAATGGTTTTTTCTCCACATTTACACATCCTTTCCATTCATTTTACTTCATCTTATGTAGGAGTGTTGTACATGTTACCTAGTCGATTGGCCCATCTTTCCATCCTGACCAGTTATTCGATTGCATTTGTGCTATAATAAAAATGATTATGCCTCAAGTCTGGAGGAAATAGTACATGGAAGTTATTAAAATAACGCCTCGTGGTTATTGTTATGGTGTCGTTGATGCGATGGTATTAGCGAGACAAACAGCTGAGAACTTAGATCTCCCTCGTCCCATCTATATCTTAGGAATGATTGTTCATAATAGTCATGTAGTAAAAGCCTTTGAGAAAGAGCAGATTATCACACTGGATGGTGAAGATCGCTTAGAACTTTTGGATCAAATCGATCAAGGAACCGTCATTTTCACCGCTCATGGTGTTTCACCGGAAGTACGTAAAAAAGCGCGTGAAAAAGGCTTAGCGATTGTGGATGCTACATGTCCAGATGTAACCCGAACCCATGATTTGATTCGTGAAAAGACCAAAGAGGGCTACGAAATCATTTATGTGGGCAAAAGCGGTCATCCGGAGCCAGAAGGGGCTTTGGGTGTGGCGCCTGGGCGCGTTCACTTGGTAGAGACGGAAGAGGATATTGAACAGTTGTCGTTTACCACTGATAAATTATTGGTCACCAACCAGACCACAATGAGTCAATGGGATACATCTTATTTGATGAATAAAGTACGTGAGAAATTCCCGCATGTCGAGATTTATAATGAGATTTGTATGGCTACTCAAGAGCGTCAAGAAGCAGTTGCTCAGCAAGCAAAGGAGACCGATTTGGTCATCGTTGTTGGTGATCCGCGCAGCAATAATTCAAATCGTTTAGCACAAGTTGCACAAGAGATTGCAAAGGTTGAGGCTTATCGCGTCGCGGATGTGACCGAGATTGAAATCGATTGGTTGAAAGGAAAAAAGAAAGTAGGAGTCACAGCAGGTGCATCAACACCTACTCCCATTACCCGCGAAGTAATTAAATTCTTGGAGCAATTTGATGAAAATGATCCTTCAACCTGGTAGAAGAGACGTACGATAAACATGGATAAAATACTTCCGCCAATCAAGAAGAAGCGAAAAGCTGTATCTCCAAAAAGATGAGGTCGCAATCGATTGCGACCTCTTGCTTTCTGTGAAGTGCGATGGGGGTACATGTTTGATGATTGGTTGAGAAGAAGTGAGTGAAGTACAAGTTAAGCTATTTTAGTCGGATGGAGTCGTCCATACGTTCACTATCCTTCACCGCTAAAAAATGATAACATTCATTAAGAGTGCCTCTAAACTCCACTCGGTGATCTTTTTTCATTGGATTATACCAAGTGAAATAGTTATCTTCACTAATGATCGATGGGGGTAAATGTTCCTTATCTCGAATCACATAATACAAAGTACATACACCTCCTACATGCAGTATAACCAAGTGATGGGAAAAATTATCAAGGTTTATCAGAAATTTTTTAATCGGGTCATGGGGGTTCGTTGTCAATAGATTCAACCATCGATTCGTATCACTCGTTAAGCACAGTCTTGGAAGATGGCGAAAGTTTTTCTAGATTTTTGTATCAAAAAAGAGAACGATCTTCCAACCCCGTTTAGAAAGCGTGTAGAGCTGAGTGGAGGATCCTTCTTTTTTCGACACGAACAAGAAAATTAGGAGTGGAGTGGATGTCCGAACGTTATATACCAAAAGTAACCGAAGCAGCGATCCCAGAAGACGGAGGATGGGCTGAGCTAGAGAATGAAGATGTATTGATCTTGTCTATTCCGGATTGGGATGAGATTGGTGGCGTCACGATGGAATCCTTTCAGTATGTTTGGCTCTATGATCGTTTGGAAGATGCTTACTTGTTATGTTTTAAAATCAATGGTGAATTGGAAAAAGCGATCGCATTTGCTAAAGATCATGCGGGTTTGCTTTTAACGCACCAAAACGCGTATCAACCTTTTTCCATTTTGATCACTTCGGATGCATTGGGAACCTTAAATGAACAAACCCCCTATTTCTATTTGCCAAAAGTGGAACTAAAAAGACATCCCAAAGCGGGATGGTAAAAATGAGCCTCCTCCGAACGATCAGGCTTCTCAGAATCCAAAGAATCCAAAACGTTTTCGTTTAGCATGCTCTCGGACTTGTTGACCGTTTTCCAATTTCACCACTTGTTGAGCCAGCTTTCGAGCAGAATTCGTCCGAATGCGACGAATGTTTTGTTTGATTTCTGGGATGGACGAAGCGTTCATGGAGAGTTCGTGAATTCCCAACCCAATCAAGACCTTCGTTAATTCTGGATCTCCTGCTAATTCACCACAGATCCCTACTTGAATGCCAGCTTTTTCAGCCGCTTGCGCGGTCTTTTGGATGAGCTGCAAGACTGCAGGGTGTGCGGCATCATACAAATGGGCCACTTTTTCATTCCCGCGATCAGCGGCAAGTGTGTATTGCGTCAAATCATTGGTTCCGATGCTCATAAAATCTACTTCCTGTGCCAATTGATCCGCGATCAACGCAGCGGCTGGTATTTCGATCATGATTCCAAAAGGGATCTTTTTGCGGAAAGGAAGATTTCGTTGTGTCAACTCTTGTTGGCACTGATTGAGTAATTCTTTTGCCGCTTGAATTTCCGAAAGACTCTCAATCATTGGAAGCATGATCCATAGGTTTCCATGAACACTTGCTCGTAGCAAGGCTCTTAATTGGGTTTTAAAGATTTCCGGGTGATCCAGACAAAAACGAATGGCTCGATGACCTAAAAAAGGATTTTCTTCTTTGGGCAACTGGGCATAAGGGAGTTCTTTATCGCCACCGATATCGAGCGTACGGATGATGACTGGGCGGTCATCAAAAGCTTTTAGAACTTCTTGGTATGCTTTGAATTGTTCTTCTTCCGTGGGCCAAT
>JANWJM010000029.1 GCA_025449475.1 Thermoactinomycetaceae bacterium | reverse complement strand
CGAATGGACCAGAAGGGGGAACAATTTTCTCGTCGTGTACGCGAGGGCTACTTACACTTAGCGAATGAAAATAAGCAGAGGATCAAAAGGATATCAGCCCAGCAACCGATTGAAAAAGTGTTTCACGAAATCATTACCGATTTATTGTTTTTTTTGGATAAACATATCACAACATCCACTAGATAAGAAAAATTTGCCCATATTTATTATTCGATGATAGAATATAGAGGAATCATAGGTTCATTGTTTGAGGCTGTTATCAATCATTGATATAGATAGATAAATTTCCCGTTGGATGCAAAGAATGCTATAAGTTTGAGGTGATAAATTCGATCATGCCAAGGGAGGGAGAATCATGATCAAAGTGGTTGGAGTGCGATTTCGACAAGCCGGTAAAATCTACTATTTTGATCCCCTTGATCTCCACATTCATCGAAACGATCATGTGATTGTTGAGACCGTACGCGGAATCGAGTATGGAAAGGTCGTTTTACCCATCCGCTTTGTAAAAGAAGATGAAGTGGTTCTTCCGTTAAAACAAATATTACGAGTCGCTACGACTGACGATCAAAAGCAAATGGAGAAAAATCGGGAAGCGGCTCAGCAGGCATTGCAAATCTGCCAAGAAAAAATCAATCAACATGGGTTGGAAATGAAATTGATTGATGCGGAATATACCTTTGATCGAAATAAAATAATCTTTTATTTTTCGGCAGAGGGACGGGTCGACTTTCGCGAGTTGGTTCGTGATTTGGCAGCTGTTTTCCGTACCCGAATTGAGTTAAGACAGCTCGGTGTGAGAGATGAAGCAAAATTATTAGGTGGAATCGGCCCCTGTGGTCGCGTATTATGTTGTTCTTCTTTTCTAGGTGATTTTGAACCCGTCTCGATCAAAATGGCAAAAGACCAAAGTTTATCACTGAACCCAGCCAAAATCTCAGGATTATGCGGTCGTTTAATGTGTTGCTTAAAATTTGAAAATGATTCGTATGGAGATGCCAAAGTAACCATTCCAGATATTGGTGAAGAAGTCCTGACTCCGGATGGGAGCGGGCGGGTCGTTGTCTTAGATTTGATGACGCGAAAGGTACAGGTAGAGTTATTGAATACAGGGAACATGGTTGAGCATTCACTGGACCATGTGTCCATTGAGGAATCTTAATCCTAAAAAGTCCTATGTAGAAAAGAATGAAGGTGAATGTTTGGATAAGCAAGCTATCTTTAAAAAAGTAACGCAGGTTGAAGAACAAATCAGTGAATTGTATCAAGAGTTAGGCGGATTGAAGGAACAGATTGTTGAATTAATCGAAGAAAATACACGCCTTACTTTGGAAAATAAACGATTAAATCAACTGGTTGATCATGCAGCGGAAGAGAAAAAAAAAGATGAAAAATCAGAAGAACATGGGAAAGAACACCACCATCTCTTTCGTTTATATGATGAAGGATTTCACATCTGTAATATTCATTTTGGTCGCTTGCGTACTGAAGGAGATTGCTTATTTTGTTTATCATTTCTTGATAAATCTTCCAGAGAGGAATCATGATTCTCTGGTTTTTTTATTTGCGCGAGAAGGATTGGTAGATATGAACTATGTGGTTTATATTATAAGATGTAGCGATGGAACCCTTTATACAGGGATCACCAATCATTTGCAGAGACGACTGAGCGAACATAATCAAGGGAAAGGCGCCAAATATACGCGAGGGAGATTCCCTGTTCAGCTTTGTTACATTGAAGAAGGGAAAGGGAGGTCCTGGGCGTTAAAAAGAGAAAGGGAGATCAAGCGTTTATCGCGCACGCAAAAAATAGCTCTTATTGAAAAAAAGAAGAAGGAAAGAGGGAGCTGTGTTGAAAGTACAAGTGAGTAACGAATCGCATTCAGGCATTCTTTACCTGGTGGCAACACCCATTGGGAATTTACAGGATCTAAGCCCAAGAGCACAACAAGTTCTGATGAGCGTGGATCTTATTGCGGCGGAAGACACCAGAAATACAAGAAAATTACTTACCCATTTCCAGATGTCGACTCCCATGATCAGTTATCATGAGCACAATGAAAAAAAACAGTGTCAGCCATTGCTCCAGCGTTTGATCGAGGGACAATCGATTGCCCTGGTGAGCGATGCAGGCATGCCCGGCATCTCGGATCCTGGCGAGGAGATCGTGAAAGAGGCATTAAAAAACGATATTCCCGTCGTTCCGATTCCTGGTCCGAATGCTGCTTTATCTGCGTTGATCGCTTCAGGATTAAAGTCGCAACCCCACCTGTTTTTAGGGTTTCTTCCGCGGGGTTCGAGTCAAAGAAAAAAGGAACTCAAACGTTGGATGACCACACCGGCGACCCTTATTCTTTACGAAGCTCCACATCGATTAACCGATCTATTAGAAGATATGCTCAATATATGGGGGGATCGGAAAATAGCGATTGCTAGAGAATTAACGAAAAAATATGAAGAATGGTTGCGTGGTTCTATAGGTGAGTGCCTAAACTACATCCGAAAAAAGGGAACTCGGGGTGAATATACGTTGATTGTGGAAGGGGCAAGTGAGGAAAGTCGACTCCAATGGTGGAACACGATCTCGATAGACGAACATGTTCATCATTATATTCAAAATGGATGGATGAAAAAAGAAGCAATTGGTCAAGTTGCAAAAGATCGCGGTCTCCCCAAACGAGAAGTCTATCAAGTGTATCATAAACAGCAAGCGGCATACAGAGAAAGCGAGGCTTAAGGTGTATGGGGTGGGATTCCTCGCTTTCTCCTCACATCATCATACATATATAATTAATCACTGGCGACCGATTCATTTTCTTCAAGTAATCGATACATCTCTAAAATGCATTTCTTACTAACGACCTTGTTTTTGTATCGAACAGTCTCATCTACCTCACCGGTAAAGATGCAAGCGGGTTCGTACTTTTTAAGCACAATTCGCTCTCCATCGACATAAATCTCCAAAGCGTCTTTTTCACCAATTCCTAAAGTTCGACGTAATTCGATTGGAATAACCACACGACCTAATTCGTCCACTTTGCGTACAATACCGGTTGATTTAAGCATGTCCAATCTCCTCTCGGTTGGGGTACTTTAAAAATTGCCGTCAAATTTCGACAATGCTGATATAAACACATCATACCAACGATTCCTAAACCAGTCAATATAACATTGGTAGTTTTGTAGAAAATTTCTTAAAGAAGTTAATGATTGATTTTTATGCCATAATTGAAAAAAGAGGAAAGAGGATGATGTTCTTGTTACCTGTTTCAGAAGAGTTAAAAACAAAACTAAAAGAAGTGAATCAATCACTGAGAGAAGCGTTTTCATTAAGCCCCTTCGATCGACAGAAAATTCGACATCGTTTAGAACAAATTGGTTACTTTCGAACACTTACCAAATGGGATCATCAAGAGCTTAGGGATTGGATGCATGAGAAAACATTGGTAGGCGTAGATGGCTCTGTCAATTCAATCTCTGGCAACCAAGTGCGAACATTGTCGATATTTCAGGCTTTGGCAAAAGGACTGAAAGAACATGAAGAAAAGTGGGCGGCAGATGTACATACACCGCTCTTGGAACAGCGAGAGCATCGAAAAGATGGACAAGCAGCACGTGAAGCGCGCGAACGCGGAACGATTCTCTCTGAATTAGAGTTGAAAGTTGCGCAGGAAGCGGTGCTAGAATGGTCACCCAAATTGGTGATGATGGATGGCTCATTGATCCATTTTTTGATAGATCATTTGGAAGCATGGTCCCGTCTCGTCCAACTGGTCGAGCAACGGCATGTGTTGATGGTAGGAGTCGCGGAAGAGATTCAATCCTATCGATTGGTGAATGAGTATTTTCCAGAATATCCTTTTTGGTCGGATCGCGAGCTTTTCTATGGTGTGTTGGAAGAAGGAGAAATGTTTGAATGGGAGGATTGGAGTGTTGCGGGAAGCGGACTGTGGAAAATGGTGATACGCACTTCTAAACATCCTTTACCAATTGGGCTGGATGGGTTAGAGAGTCAAAAGGAGGAGCGGTTTCAGATCGCTGATTTAGTCTATACGCTTACGCCTGAACGAGGAAGAGGGATTCCGTATTGGTTGGATATTGTAGATAGCCAGGTGCGAGTGACCAACCCCTTGATTCAGACGATGGTCGAACAGTATATTGATCCTGAAATTCGCCATCGTATTTTGCAATTAAAACGAGATGAACGAACCATATAGTGAGGTGAGAATTATGCAAGTGGTTGGTGTGACCACCCAACAAGAGGTTTACATTGTATCGAAAGAACGTAAGTTTCGCATGAATGAGATTCTAGTATTGGAGGATGACCGATTAAATCAGCCCAAAGGGGAAGTTGTCGAAACGTTGTCCTACAACCGACTGATCCCTATGGGTTTGGACAAATCTCTGGTGGATTCACAGGTGATTCGCACACTTGAACAGATTGGCTATGATATCGATTCAGATGAGATCAATTTGGCCAAACTTCGCTTATTTGAAGAGGCTCCCCATCCTGTGAAGACAGGTTGTTCGGTGCGTTTGCCCGAGTTTGAGGAGGTGAGGGAATTGCTGATCAAAACGACCCCTGAAGAAGGAATGTGTTTAGGGGAGATTCGTGGGACGGAATCCCTCTCTTCATCCTTGTCCGCAGATTTACAAAATCAAGTGGTGATGTTAGAGCAGGGGGAATTACGCCCGCAAGCAGGGGTTCCTTTTTTGTTTGATATCAAAAAGATGCAACAATATCCCCATATCGGTGTATTTGGGGGTTCTGGTTCTGGGAAGTCATTTGGGCTAAGGGTGATGTTAGAAGAGTTAATGAAGCTGCGTATTCCCACCATTGTCTTTGATCCGCATTTTGAGATGGACTTTCGTGTTGCTCGCCCTGCATTCGAAGATCGGGCCAAAGTGTTACAAGATCGTTTTGTGATCGCGAAAGTGGGGCGCGACGTGGGCGTCTCTTTTTCCGATTTAACAACCCGTGATTTCATTGATTTATTGGGAGCAGCTGGTGCGCTCAGTGAATCGATGGTGAATGTGGTTCAAATGCTACATAAGCGAAAAGACTCCTATACTTCTTTTAGCGATCGTTTGAACAATTTGGTGCAAGCGTTGGAGGAAGGAAAAAGTAGCTTAGAAAAACAGTTGACCAAAGATGATCTTTCGCCTTTGGAGGCAAATCGGATCCAAGATTTGTTGAAACTGCTTCAGCAGTACGGAACACTTCCACCGGCATCGGTGAAGGGTGTCCATTGGCGATTAAGACGTTTGGAACAGGCCGGTTTATTTGGGCAAGATATCCGCTTGATCGAAAGAGGAATTGAGCAGGGGAAATTGGTAATTGTGCAGGGTGATACATGGATCTTGCAAGTGTTTACAACATATGTCATCGGAACTCTTTATCGTAAACGGCGTGAATACAAAGATGCTTATTCGAATGGGGAGGAAGCCGACTTTTTTCCGCCCTTTTTAATCGTCACCGATGAAGCACATAATTTTGCCCCTAAAGGGGTCGATTCACCGGCGAAGTCGATTTTAAAGGAAATCGCGCAGGAAGGAAGGAAATATGGCGCTTTCTTATTTTTGGCTACGCAGCGACCCACACTTCTGGATGAAACCATCACGGCTCAGCTCAACACCAAGTTTGTCTTTCGAACGGTTCGGGGAACTGATATCGCAACCCTTCGTGAAGAGACGGATTTGACACAGGAAGAGGGAAAACGGCTTCCTTATCTACGATCAGGAGATACTTTTGTCTCGTCAGCGATCTTTGGACGGACCATTTTTATCCGCATTCGCGCTGCGTATACCGATAGCCCGCACCTTGATAATCCGTTTGATGAACTGACTCAAATCGCGAGTGCGAGAGAAGAGAAAGTGTTACAAGTGATCGAAGAGCTTTTTCCGCTTTTTGATACCGATTTGATGAAGGCAGTCACGAAAATTCAGCGGGAGGCCGGTCTAGGTTGGGATGTGACCCGTTTAAAGGAAGAATTGGATCGATGGGCACAAGATGGGCTTATCTCGAAGCAAGTGACGCCTTTTGCAGTGCAATATGATCGAATCCCAAAATAAAAAAGGCGTGGCTCCCAGTAGAAAGTCCCTTGTTTCGACATGATTTTTTTGCCAAAAACGTTGTTTCGTGAGTATAATAAATCATTGATTAGAAAAATTCTTGATTTTGCGAGGTTGAAAATGACTCATATGAAGCGCATATTTTTTACTGGTGGTGGCACTGCAGGACATGTGACGGTCAACTTGGCATTGATCCCACGATTTCGCCAAGAAGGTTGGCAGGTGGGCTATATTGGGTCGTATGATGGCATTGAACGACAATTGGTGGGTGGCATCGAACCTGAAGTCCCTTATTATCCGATTTCGACAGGGAAGCTGCGTCGTTATTTTGATTGGAAGAACTTCAAAGATCCTTTTAATGTACTCAAGGGCATTTTGCAATCTTATCGAATTATCCGCAAACAGAAGCCAGATGTGATCTTCTCCAAAGGTGGATTTGTGACCGTTCCAGTCATACTTGGAGCTTGGCTTAATCGCGTACCTGTGATTATTCATGAATCCGATATCACACCGGGCTTGGCCAATAAAATTGCAATCCCTTTTGCTTCG
>JANWJM010000028.1 GCA_025449475.1 Thermoactinomycetaceae bacterium | reverse complement strand
CGTAGCGGAAATATTGGCTTCTTTAGGTTTGGCCAAAACATATGATCAGCTCAATGAAGATGAGAAAGTGAAACTGTTAACGGAGTTAATCCTAGATCCAAGACCGCTCACCTCCTCATTTTCCAGTTATTCTGCAGAGACCAATCAATGTCTTGAGCTGTTTCAAACGATCAAACGTGCAAAAGAAGAATTTGGGGAAGAGGCCATTCGCAATTATCTAATCAGCATGACCAATGGTACAAGTGACCTGCTGGAAGTGGTCTTGCTTTCTAAAGAAGTGGGACTCTACAAGCGGCAAGAAGGAAAACAGATCATGGAGCTCCATGTTGTTCCGCTACTGGAGACCATTGATGATCTGCATCGTGCGGAAGAGATTATGGAAAATTATTTTCAACATCCAGCCTTTGTGCCTAACAAAAGAGGAAAGTTTCCTTCTCAAGAGGTGATGCTGGGATATTCGGATAGCAACAAAGATGGGGGAGTCATTAGTGCGAATTGGGAACTATATCGAGCACAATGCAACTTAACCAAGTTGGCTGAAAAGTTCGGGCTCACCGTGAAATTCTTCCATGGACGCGGAGGCGCATTGGGACGTGGAGGAGGACCTCTACATCGCAATATTATGGCGAGCCCGTATGAGGCGGTACTGGGAGGTGTGAAGATTACCGAACAAGGGGAAGTATTATCTTCACGCTATGCACTAAAACCCATTGCTCTTCGCAGCCTTGAACAAGCGACTTCCGCCCTGATTTTTGTCTGCTACCAAGCGCTAAAAAATGAAACGCCGGTCTTGAAAGAGGAGTGGATCCAAGCCATTGACAAAGTGGCGCAATATTCCCTTCATACTTATCAACAACTCGTGTTTCGCGATTCAGATTTTCTCGATTTCTTTCAATCGGTTACTCCGCTCCCCGAAATTGGAGAATTAAAAATTGGCTCTCGCCCTTCCAGGCGAAGAAATAGTCAACGCTTTGAAGACCTTCGAGCTATTCCTTGGGTGTTTGCTTGGACACAATCGCGTTACTTATTTCCTGCTTGGTATGCGGCAGGTACAGGAATTCGCAAGTTTATCGAAGAGGAACCAGAGGGACTTGCGTTGCTTAAACAAATGTATCAGAAGTGGCCTTTCTTTAGTTCCTTAATTGATAATCTCCAGATGGCACTGGCAAAAGCAGACTTGGTGATTGCGCGTGAATATCTCAATTTAGTCGAGGATCAACAAGCTGCACAGAGACTTTTCCAACTGATTTCGAATGAAATGGAACAAACGGTGAAACAGGTGCTTCAAATTACTGGTCAACAAGAACTGCTGGATCATATTCCGGTGATTCAAGAATCGATTCGCTTAAGAAATCCTTATGTTGATCCCATGAGTTTGATTCAAGTCATTCTGCTAAAAGAATATCGTTCCAGTGAAAGGGATCAATCAGAAACGTTGGAACAAGTCTTATTAACCATCAATGGGATTGCGGCAGGACTGCGCAATACCGGCTAATCGATCAAATTCTGAAGGATTGGGAATAATAGTACCAAGACTTCAGAATTTTTTTGTTGTTGAAATCCACTTATTTGATACATACAATTAATTTCATATTGTATATAAACAAATTTTGTAGGAGTAAATAGTTTGGTTAGCGAAAGAATTTATCCGCTTCAAGGATGATTGGATGCAGTAGGGAAAGTTGTTGGAAGGTTTTCATTTTCGATTACTTCGCTCATAATAAACATTACAGATCGAATTTAGACAGACTAAAAATTCGGAGGATATACATGCTCCAAGAAATCCAAGGCTATTTAAATGATATTGTAGATATCGTGATTGTTAGCTATATTATCTATCAACTCCTTGTCTTGTTGCGAGGGACGAGAGCGGTTCAGTTGTTACGAGGGATTATCATTGTTTTAATAACTTGGCTGTTCAGTTACTTTCTTCATCTCAATACATTGAAATGGATGATCGAGAATCTCTTATCCGTTGGTCTGATTGCCATTATTATCATTTTTCAGCCGGAATTGAGGCGCGCATTGGAGAAATTGGGTAGAGGCAGTTTTTTCAATATGACTCGACAAGTAAAAGATCAAATGGTGATCGAAGTTGCAAATGAGATCACAAAAGCTACGGTTCAACTTGCCAAGGAACGGCTTGGAGCGTTGATTGTGATCGAAAGGCAGACCGGTCTTTCTGACTTTATCCAATCGGGGATTTCAATGAAGGCACATGTGAGTGCAGAGTTGCTTCATAATATATTTTTGCCCAACGGTCCATTACATGATGGAGCTGTGATCATCCGAAATGATCAAATTATGGCCGCGGGTTGTTATCTTCCTTTAAGCGAGAGCCCATTTATCAGCAAAGAGCTGGGAACCCGCCATCGTGCAGGAATCGGAATGAGTGAAGTCTCTGATGCATTGGTGGTGATTGTGTCAGAAGAAACCGGATTGATCTCCGTTTGTTCACATGGGGAAATAGAAAGAGAATTCGCGGAAGAAGAATTGTATGCCCGTTTATACGAAGAATTAAAACCTGAAAAAAAGCCGCTTTTTTTCAAGATACGTAAGGAGAATCATTCTCATGAATAATTGGATCGAAAGTGATTGGGCGCTTCGCATCTCGTCAGTGATCATTTCGGTTGTTTTATGGTTGATTGTGACGCACTCATTTCCCTTTCAACAAAATGAAGAGAGCACGCTGCGTATTGATGGTGTTCCGGTAGAGATCCGGTACGATAAAGATAATTATGTTCTACAGGGAGTCAATCAACAACAGGTGCAACTGACGTTGTCAGGAGGAAAAAAAGATTTGCAGTCTATTCCGTCTTATCAGGTTTATGTTGATTTACATAACGTGAAATCGGGACAGTATCAACAAGTACCCATTCAAGTCAATGGGTTACCCAAAGATATTCAAGTGAAGGTTTTCCCGGCCCATCTAAGAGTGTTCTTAGATAAAAAGGTACAAAAAGGTGTGCCGGTTCGGGTACAGATCGCCGGAAAGCTTCCAACTGGCTACGAGATTGATCAAACGACGGTCACCCCCAGTCATGTCTTATTAAAAGGAACCGAATCACAAGTGAAAAATATCCACGAAGCCGTCGCGGTGATCGATGTCAAAGACGCGCAATTTCCGTTTGAAAAATGGGTGAAATTAAGAATGCCCAACAAGGATGTCACTTTTTCTCCAGAATCCGTAAAGGTCACAATGACGGTCCGCAAACCAAGCAAAACGCTTCCTCTAACCGTAAATGTCGACAAAAACCCACCAGTCGGTTATCAGCTCGAGCGTATTGAATGGGAACCCAAAGAAATTACGCTATCTGGTGAACAGGCTGATTTGCATTCCATCACCCACTATCCACCCCTCTTATTGGATTTATCAAGGGTGCGTAGCAATCAAACCATATCCATGGAAGTTCCAACGATCCATAATAAGATTGAAGTTCAGCCAAAAGAGATCAAGGTAAAGGTGTTTATCAAAGAAGAATAACGATTAAGACTCATTTCACATGATGTATCGGGATCATCGTTGCATGGATGCTTGAACTTCGTTTTCTCTCATCAGATTGGCTCTTTACTTTTTGTCGAGTTTTATATAGCATTAAGATGGATATAGGAGGTGGTGATATACATAACCCATTTCTAACGTTGTAGTAAAGCGCCAGGACTGTAGGAACTACAGTTGACGAGGTGAAGGTTTATCGAGGAGATCGGCGGATGCCTTCCGGCTTCGCGTCAAAGCCGAGGAGTTATAGTACAAAATAACAAGGCGACTTGTTAAACAAAAGCTATAACATGACGCATTCGTGTCTGACAACTAAATAGATCAACTTTGATGGGGGTTAGTCATCTATGTGTGGAATCGTTGGTTATATTGGAGCAAAACAGGCCCAACAGATCCTCTTAGAAGGCCTTTCCAAGTTGGAGTATCGCGGGTATGATTCGGCAGGCTTAGCCATCTACAATGGCGAGGTCATTCAGATTGAGAAGACGAAAGGTCGCTTAAAGGACTTAGCAGATCGACTATCTGTCTCTGAACTTACAGGGCATATTGGCATTGGACATACGCGTTGGGCAACCCATGGCAAGCCCTCTGATCAAAATGCTCATCCGCATACCGATCCGGAGACGCGTTTTGCGGTTGTTCACAATGGGATTATTGAGAATTATATGGAATTGCGGGAAGAATTGACGGCAAAAGGGTATCATTTTGTTTCGGAAACGGATACCGAAGTGATTGCCAAACTACTTGCGGATGTGGATGACGGCGACCTTGTCTCAACCGTGCAAAAAGCGGTATCCCACCTGACGGGAGCCTTTGCTCTGGGTGTGATCAATCAGGCTGAGCCGGATAAACTAGTTGCGGTTCGTTTTGCGAGCCCATTGGTAGTCGGAGTTGGGAAGGGAGAGAACTTTATCGCTTCGGATATCCCTGCGATCCTCAAGTATACGCGTGATGTCTACGTTTTAGAAGATGGGGAAATGGCGGTATTGACGGAGGATCAGGTTCATCTGATGAAGACGGATGGGACCCCTGTAAAGCGTAAAACCATGCGGGTGACATGGGATATGGAGACGGCTGAAAAAGGCGGTTATGACCACTTCATGTTAAAGGAGATCCATGAGCAGCCACAGGCGATCCGTGATACACTCTCCGGTCGTCTAAAAGATGGATTGGTCGATTTATCGGGTGAAATCTCCTTACTACCCCAGGAGATATTTCAGATCGATCGTATTCAGATTGTTGCTTGCGGCACGGCTTATCATGCCGGGTTGATCGGGAAATATGTATTTGAAAAATTCACACGTCTGCCCGTGGAAGTGGAAATTGCTTCTGAATATCGTTATCGGAACCCAATTATCACCGATCGAACATTGGTCATTGTCATTAGTCAATCAGGAGAGACAGCCGATACGCTTGCTGCGCTGCGTGAAGCGCAAAAATCAGGAGCCAAAGTACTTGCCATAACCAATGTTGTAGGGAGCAGTGTAGCGCGTGAGGCCAATGAAGTGATTACCACATGGGCGGGACCCGAAATTGCCGTTGCTTCCACCAAAGCGTATACAACCCAGTTGATTGCGCTCTATTTGCTGGCTACTTACTTTGCACAGGTACTCGGAACGAAAGATGAAAATGAATGTCGAGAAGTGGTGAAATCCCTACAGCAATTACCCGTACAAGTTGAGAAGACTTTCGACTGTGAAACGGAAATCAAGGAATTAGCAAGCAAAATTGCTGATCATGAACATCTCTTTTACTTGGGAAGAGGGCTTGACCATGCTGTTGCATTGGAAGGCTCCCTTAAAATGAAAGAGCTGTCTTATATTCATTCAGAAGCTTATGCAGCCGGAGAATTGAAACACGGACCATTGGCTTTGATCGAAGAAGGAATTCCGGTCATCTCATTGGCAACACAAGAAAGCATCTTTGAAAAGATGATCAGCAATATCCAAGAAGTGAAAGCTCGTGGAGCCTATGTCGTAGGAATCGCGAAAGAAGATAATACGGAACTCCAAAAGACTGTTGATCAAGTGATCTATATTCCTCCGATCATTGATCTCTTGGTTCCCGTGTTAACCGTCGTTCCGCTTCAATTGCTCTCCTACTATACCTGCTTAGAACGGGGCTTTGATGTGGATAAACCGCGTAATCTTGCTAAGAGTGTAACGGTGGAGTAATTAGATTTGTGATAAAAAAACACACGTTATGGAGTCCAATCGGTAAGACTCCGAGCGTGTGTTTTTTGTGCTTATGAGTAGGTCAAGAAAGCTATGGAGTTTGTCTTGAACGTAGTGAAAATATTTATTTAATTCAATGAAAAATGGGAATAGTATTATGGGGTTTTATTAATTTCTAAAAATCTTATGATTTATTTTTGGAGTGATGAGCATGATGAATCAACTGAACGATATGTTATTAAAGGATCATTTATTTCAATTGCTAGAGGATGCAAAAATGGTCGGTTATTCGATCAATCTAAATTATTCATCGATGACGATCTTGACCAATGATTGTTGGAAAAAGGAGGCAAAGGGGATTCCTCATAATAGCTTTTTAATAGCAACAGCAATAAATACTGATAACTT
>JANWJM010000027.1 GCA_025449475.1 Thermoactinomycetaceae bacterium | reverse complement strand
GGTTTCTTCCGAACATGCCCAAAAGATTGCGCATTGGTTGGTCGACCATCCAAAAGTGAAGCACGTTTATTATACGGGACTGCCTTTCCATGAAGGTCATGCGTTGCAAGAATCCCAAGCATCCGGTCATGGGGCTGTTCTTTCCTTTGATCTCGGTACGAGGGAACAAGCGATACGCTTTATGAATCGATTGAAAATACCACTCGTTGCAATCAGTTTGGGATCCGTTGAGAGCATTCTCTCCTACCCAGCCGAAATGTCACATGCCTCCATGCCTAAACACGTACGAGAACAACACGGAATCACAGATGGACTTGTACGTCTTTCTGTTGGATTGGAGCATCCCGATGATTTGATTGAAGACATCGATCAGGCGTTGTCCGATTAAATACTTTTGACAGAAAAACGTCCATTTTGGGGACGTTTTTTTGTAAAATGCAGATAGAGATCAAAGAGAGGAGAAGTAGAAGCATGACGATCAAGTCAGACAAATGGATCCGCACAATGTCGATCGAAAACAAAATGATTGAACCATTTGTAGATAGCAATATCGGAAAAGGAGAAGCGATAAGTTTTGGACTAAGTAGTTTTGGTTATGATCTACGGGTTGCCAACGAGTACAAAATTTTCCATAATGCCTTAAATTCTGTGATTGATCCTAAGGAGATCGATTCCAATTCATTTATCGATTTTAAAGGGGATGTGTGTATTATTCCACCGAATTCCTTTGCATTGGCTCGGTCCGTTGAATATTTCCGCATTCCTGAAAATGTGCTGGCGATTTGTGTTGGGAAATCTACTTATGCACGTTGCGGGATTATTACGAATGTAACTCCGTTTGAACCGGGCTGGGAAGGGTATGTGACATTAGAAATTTCGAATACCACTCCTTTGCCGGCCAAAATCTATTCGAATGAAGGATTGTGTCAAGTTATATTCTTAGAAAGCGATGAAGCATGCGAAGTCTCTTATCGCGATAAGCAGGGAAAATATCAAAAACAGATTGGAATTACCCTGCCAAAAGTTTAAAGAGGAAGGAATCCCGGAAAAAACAGGGAATCATTCAGTACATGAAATGGAAATGGATGATGACCTGTGCACAGTACAATTCAGCGTCCTTTTGTATGGTTGGCAGGAGGGAGCATCCTCGGTATCTGTTTAGGGACTGTCTTCCATTCGATTCTCTGGGTTTCCGTCGCACTTATGATCGCTTTTTTGATGGGGTTCTTTGGGTATGTGAAATGGGCAAGAGGGTTCTATTGGTTGCTCCTAATTGGTAGTTGCCTTCTCTTCTTTTGGCGCTTTAACTATGTAGATGAGACCAATCGTTCACAACTTGACCACTTGGTGAACGAAGAAGCGTGGAAATGGGTGCAAGGAAGCATTCAGACATCGCCGAGAATCGATGGGGATCGTCTTGCTTTTGATGTAGCGCTCAACCAGATTCAAGGAGAAGGGGATACATATCATTTAAACAATGAACGGATTCGTGTGAGTGTTCGACTACAGCGAAAAGAAGATCAACATATTGCGCAATCCCTGATGCGTGGTGATTTGATCCGAGCCAAAATACAATTCATTCGACCGCAACCCGCCCGCAATCCAGGTGGATTTGATCATCGGAAATCTCTCTATTATCAGCGGATTCATTGGTTGGGTGAAGTGGCGTCACTCAAACAACTCGAAATCCTTCATTCGAGTTGGAATTATCGTAACATAATGGATCAATTGCGCCAACACATTGCAGCGCAAATCGCTCACATCTACGCGCCTCCGTACGAAGGATATATCAGAGGATTGATTCTAGGAGAGCGCGACCAACTGGATCCCGAGCTTGAAGAATCGTATACTTCTTTTGGGATCATTCATGTATTGTCGATTTCCGGTTTACACATTTCCATACTGGTTGCATGTGGTTTTTATCTGTTAAAAAAGATGGGATTGTCGAGAGAAAAGGCTTCTTTTTTTGTGTTGGCTTTATTGCCTTGCTATGTACTCTTAACCGGCGCTGAACCTCCTGTAGTTCGGGCTGGAGTGATGGCAGGGCTCTTTATGATTGCGCTGATCCTCAATCAATGGAAAGACTCTCTGTCTTTCTTAGCAGTGGCTCTGTTGGTTCAATTGGCATGGAATCCTTATCTCCTTTTTACAGCCAGCTTTCAGTTCACGTTTGTGATCACAGCAGCTTTAATTGTAGGAGTTCCTCCTATTGTCGAGCGTCTTTCGGGTTCATGGCAATGGTTGAAACAAGCATTGGTCGCAGCTTTGGTCGCTCAGTTCGCTTCATTTCCTATTGCCATTTTCTTTTTTTATGAGTTCACGTTCCTCTCGTGGATCGCCAATCTATTATTTGTTCCATTTATAAGCGCATTCGTGTTACCGGGTTCATTGCTGGCTGTGGGATTAAGCTATGTTCATTTGGCGTGGGGGACATTTGTTGCAGATGCTACCGTTGCCATCTTGGAAGGGGTACATCAGGGGATGAAATGGCTCCATCCTTTGTTTTTTCCGATCAAGACTTGGCGACCTCCCTCTTTTCTTTGGCTTCTCTTTTATTGTGGAGCAACTTTTTATGTGTGGTTTTCCCTCATCCAAGAGCGGCGAAATCGAATGCTTCATCGTTTCGTTGCGGGGGCTCTAATGATCGGAACACTCTGTTGGGCGTATTTTCCACCCGATGAATGGGGAAACAAGACGCGGGTTACATTTTTAGATGTTGGACAAGGAGATTGTATTTTTATCGAAACCAATCAAGGGCGGACGATATTGATTGATGGAGGCGGCACGCCCTATATAGAGAAAGAGACGTGGAGAGTTCGTCGGGATCCGTTTGAGGTTGGAAAAGATGTCGTAGTTCCTTTTTTGAAATATCGAGGAGTGGATCAGATTGATACATTGATCCTGACACATGGGGATGCAGACCATATTGGTGGATTAAAGGCAGTGATTGACCGATTTCCCGTCAAACAGGTGATTCGCAATCCGTTGCCACCTCATTCACAATTGGAAAGAGAGTTGATGACTCAACTGGTTGATCGAGAAACGCCCATCTATACAGTTCCTGTCGGAATCCCACTTCCGATTGAAGAGGGAGTATGGTGGCAATTTTTGCATCCTTCGTCTGAGGAATCGTTGTTCGATGAGAAGTCGACGAATAACGATTCAGTCGTCGTTCTTCTTGTCATCTATCATCACCAATTGCTCTTAACTGGAGATATTGAAGCGAAAGCAGAGGACGTGTTGTTAAAACGATGGAATTTGCCATCTATTGATATACTGAAAGTAGCACACCATGGAAGCAAGACTTCTACACAGGAACGTTGGTTGCAACAAATTGCCCCAAAAGAGGCGGTGATCTCAGTGGGACGCAACAACCGATATGGGCATCCCTCCCAATCCGTGATACAACGACTGCAAAAACATCAGGTGAGGATCTGGCGAACGGATCAACATGGGGCTATTACGATTTCTTTTACGCCTGACTACTATACGATTGAATCGATGCTTCCTTTTTCATAGCTCGGGTGTAAAGAGAGGAGATGAGAAAAATAGAACGCCAATCACTTGCACCCATTCAACTTTACTATGGGCAGGAAACGTTTTTAATGGAGGAGAAAATTGCAGCCCTTTGCAAACAAATGAGTTTGCATCCAGAGAATTTTGGGGTGGTCACCATGGACCTCACCGAAACCCCGATTCAAGAGTTGATCTTGGAAGCTGAAACCTTGTCTCTTTTTAGTGAACAGCGGTTAATAATCGGAAAAAATGCGGAGTTCTTATCCGCAGGTAAGAGCAGTGTCCAACATGATGCTGATTCGCTGCTTCGATATATAGATCATCCTGTGGATTCAACGGTTGTCATTTTGACACTTCCGACTGACAAATTGGATCGACGAAAAAAAGTGGTGAAGAAGCTTCTCAAAAATGCACAAGTGATCAAGTGTGCACCGCTGACAGGAAAAGAGTTGATGAAATGGTTGAAACAGCGTATCCAGCAGGAGCAAATGATCATCGCCGACCACGTTTTAAAGCAGTTTATTTTGCGGGTCGGGAATGATTTGCGTCAATTGGATCAGGAGTGCAAAAAGCTAGCAATGTATATTGGCAAAAAAGGCGAAGTTACTTTAGAGGCGTTGAATCAGCTGATCCCGCGTACATTGGAACAGGATGTTTTCAAATTGATCCATCAACTATGCATGCGCAATCAAGATCAAGCTTTACAAATATGGGTGGATTTGCTTTATCAGAAAGAAGAGCCCCTCCGAATACTAGCTCTGATTATCCGTCAGTTGCGCTTGATGCTTTATACCAAGCTCTTATCGGCAAAGGGGAAAACTGAAAAAGAGATGGCAAAGATCTTAAACGTTCATCCATATCCTGTGAAATTGGCGTTACGTCAAGGCGCTGTTTTTTCAAAAGAAGAATTGAATGATTATTTGGCAAAAGCGATTCAAATCGATCAACAGATCAAATCCGGCAAGGGAGATAAGGAAGTGTTGGTTGAACAATTGCTTCTCAGCTGGTAATCGTTAAAACTCATTCAAAAAGTCGTATGATTTTTTCTCGATTGAGTGTGGTACGATAGGACCATGAAAGGAGCGGAAGAAATGGAAGAGACACTTCGCAGGCGATTGCAAAAAAAACAAATGCTTTATACCAATATGATATATCTTATCTGTGTGCTTATTGTGTTTCTCCTTGTCCTTTTCCAAGCCTCTTCAGGGGTTGTCTATAGTACCCTAGGCATTATTTTTTTGCTTTCGCCCATCAGTTTGTGGTTCACACAACATCCCAATCCATTATTGTTTCTTTTTCCGGACATGAAATCGCTTATCCATGACGAAAAAGAACGCTTAGGTGAAGTGAGGCGTATATATTATACATCTGGGGCGTTGCTTCAGCTTGCATTAAGTGGATTTTGTTTTGTGCAAGCTTTGATTCGTGGGAGTACTCCTTTTATCCAAGGAATCCCATGGTGGTATTTGGTTGTCGCTGTCCTCGCTTTATTCTATATTGGCAATCTCAATTTGCGATTTCATCATCGTCGGTTGGCGCAAAAAAGTCAGCAAGAGTTGACTGTGTATGCCAAAGATCGGGCATTGTTTTCCATCGTTTTTGCAAGTGTCTTTCTATTTTTTGTCGTTGTCGGAGTTTTGTTATACTTTTTGCTTACCTAGAAAACCACCAGTTATGGAGAGGAGACTGGTGGTTTTCTCTTTAGTGGTGGTCAGATGCCTTCATTAGTCGATTGGTAACTTCATAAGCCGAGCTGAAGGAAAGCTCAGAGAGTTGCCCTTGTCCTTGACACCAATCCCCAGCAAAATACACATTTGACAATCCGTAAAATTTTATCGGCATTAATCGTTGATCATCAACACATTTGATCTCTTGTACCGTTGCACGCTTGGAAAGTCGTTTGGTTACTAATCGATCGCGCCACCCCGGAAAGTGTTTATCGTAGACGGACTCAATACTTTTGGTTTTCTGATCGACAATCTCTTTGTTCCCTACTTCGTCCTGATTTAGATAGGAGATCGCTTGCAATAATTGCCCCCCTTCGGGTGTGCAGGTGGTATCATAGTAAGAAATATCGGTAATAAATACACGCTCCCCTTTATGATAAACATAAGCAAAGGGCGTTTGGATGCGTTTGCTCAGCCCTACATCATAAACAATCACTTGTGTGGGTTGATAATTGGCATACTCTGTGAACGTTTGTTCATATGGTGATCCCGCGAATAGCTTTGTTAATTCTTTGGGTGGGATACAGAAAATATAGTAGTCAGCCTGATACGTTTTTTCTTTGCCATGAACCTTTCTAATCTGATTTCCTTCAAGTTCGATTTTGGTTACTTTTTCTTTTGGAATGATCTGCCCTTGGTTGTTTGTAATAATTTCTGCGAAGCAATCTACAATGGATTGCCAACCGCCGCCAATATAGGATACGGCATACTTTGCAGCGAAAAGGCGTTTGTAATACTGAAAGAAGAGTGGCGATGGGATTCGCTCGGTTTCGTTACTAAAGAAGTTGGATGAAGCGAGTGTTAACAAAAGATCCCGTATAGGTTGGGATGCATTTTGAAGATACTCGCCAATGGGAACTCCTTCTTCACCACGTTCCAAGGATGTCATGGTTTTAATAATCTCATAGGTAAAGCGCAATTTGTTTTCCGGATCCAAGACTTTTGTACGTAACAATCCAGCAAGCGTTGCGGGCATCGGCGTCGTAAAGGAACCCAAGTCATAAAAAGCTTTTGAAGGCGAAAAGTTTTTCCAATCTATTTTTAATGGGAGCT
>JANWJM010000026.1 GCA_025449475.1 Thermoactinomycetaceae bacterium | reverse complement strand
CGAGAGCAGACAGTGATTGGGAACTCGCTAGGAGCGAAAGTTGTTATCCAATACGGCGATCAGTGGAAAGAGCTCTTTCAACACATGCGAGATCTTGAACAACTGTTTATTGTATCGGCTGTTGAGTTACAGCCATCCACGAAAGAACCATCACAGTTGGAAGTGAAAGTCGAAGTTGCGGAAGGCGAAAAATGCGAACGTTGTTGGGTCTTTTCACCAACAGTTGGTCAACATCCTCAACACTCCTCACTCTGTCAGCGTTGTGCGTCCATTGTAGAAGGATTGGATGTAGTTGCCGATTAGAGAAAACCTCCACTCAAAAAGTGGAGGTTTATACTTTTCAAAAAAGGGTATAGTTACCAACGGAGGGATGCATATTGACACCGATTCTATATTTAAATAAAATTCTACTAAAGTCATGTAAGCGCTGCCACTAGTTGCGAAAACCATATATTTTTTTCACGGTGTGTAACCGATTACACATTTGATCGGTGGTGGATTGCTTGGCAACTATTCGACAGGTCGCAATGCGGGCCAATGTCTCTGTCGCAACGGTATCAAGAGTTATAAATAATAAAGGTTATGTCGATGCTAATACGAGGAAAATCGTATTAAAAGCGATTGAAGAATTAAATTATGTCCCTAATTCCGTAGCTCAGGTATTGGCCGGGAAAAAGATGAAGGTCATTGCTTTGATCGTGCCCGATATTTCCAACCCTTTTTTTGCAGAACTGGCAAAAGCTATAGAAGAACAAGCACGACAAAAGGGATATACTTTGTTTTTGTGTAATTCTAGTGAAGAAGAACAAAAGGAATTCGGGTATATTGAAGTCCTAAAAAGCAAATCAATCGATGGGATAATTTTTGCAACTCACCATTTGAATGAAGCGATGTTGGATCATTGCCGAGATTTACCCGTTGTGTTAATGGATCGAGCATGGATCAAACAGTCATTGAATAAGGACACCTTTGTTATTTCTGCGCGAAATCAGCGAGGGGTCCAGCTTGCCATACGTCATTTGTTGGAGATGGGTTGCCGAAAAATTGCTCATATCTATGGTCCCCAACAAGTGATCACAGCACGTGAAAGGCGTTTAAGTTATCAGAAAGAGGTTGAACGGTTTTCATGGTATTCGGATTCCCTGATGGCTCCTGGTTATTTTCAAATTGAGGGAGGTCGAAAAGCGATTCAAGCCTTGCTCAAAAAACATCCCGATATTGATGGTGTGTTTGTTGGAAATGATACGATGGCAATCGGGGCATTGAAAGGATTACATCAGATGAAGATCGAGGTTCCCCATCAAGTCGCCATTTGTGGATTTGATGGAATACAGATGACTCGAATGATGGAACCTGAATTAACGACCATTGCGCAGCCGATCGAAGCGATGGGAAAAAAAGCCTGCCAAATATTGATTGATCTTATCGAGGGAAATAAAAAACCCAAGCAACATATCGAATTTGATGTCCAGTTGATAGTCAGAGGCTCGACCAAAAGGAGATGATGGAGTGGAGAGATTGAAACCGAAGATCACAGTAATTGGAAGTATCAATATGGATATTGTTGTGGAGGCGGAGCGATTGCCCGAACAAGGAGAGACCATCTTGGGTGAAAAAGTCCATTTTATTCCAGGTGGAAAGGGAGCGAATCAGGCTGTAGCTGCGGCGAGGTTGGGTGCGGAGACACGGATGATCGGATCGCTGGGAAATGATGAGTTTGGGAAAAGTCTCCGCTCATCACTGATGCGGGAACACATCGATATCAGTGGTGTAAAAGAGGTGGATCAGATCCACTCTGGGGTAGCTTCGATTCTCCTCTCTAAAAATGATAATCGCATTATTGTGATCCCTGGTGCCAATGCTGAATGTGTTCCAGCGGATTTGGAACAAAAAAGAGAATTAATTCAAAAAGCAGAGATTATCCTTTTACAATTGGAGATTCCCTTAAAGACTGTAGAACACGCGGTTCGATTGGCAAAAGCAGAACAAAAAAAAGTGGTGTTAAACCCGGCACCAGCTGCTAAGCTTTCAAAAGAGATCTTGTCTCTCATTGATTTTATTACACCCAATCGGAGTGAACTCTCACTGCTCACTGGGCAAACGATCACCGATGAAAAAGATTTGGAACAAGCGATGTCCGCTCTCATCGATTTAGGACCCCAACATGTGGTGACAACGCTGGGAGATCAAGGAGCGGCTTTTATGGATCACCATCGAAAGTTAATGAGAATTCCAGGTTATCGCGTTTCTGTAGTTGATACAACCGGGGCGGGTGATGCATTTAATGCAGCCTTCGCCTATTCCATTGCAACAGGGCATTCACTCGAAGAAGCAGTATCTTTTGCAGTGAAAGTTTCTGCTTTGAAAGTCACCAAATTAGGCGCACAGATAGGCATGCCCAATTGGGAAGAAGTGGAGCGTTTTCAACAAAGTACGTAGTTACATAGGAGGAACATCATGGAAAGAATCATTATGGATGTCGATCCTGGAATCGATGATTCATTGGCCATTCTTTTTGCCCTTCAATCACCAGAATTGCAGATCGAAGGAATTACAGTTGTCAGCGGAAATGTGGAAGTCGAACAAGCTACCCGTAATGCATTAAAAGCAGTTGAAATGTCCGGAAAAAAGGTAAGAGTTTATAAAGGAATGCCCTTACCTCTTGTTCGACCCTATCAGGATGCGACCGATACTCATGGTGTGGATGGAATCGGTGAAAATTTTTATCCACCTCCGAAGACAGAGCCCGAAAAAGTACATGCGGTTGACTTTATAATCGAACAGGTGAAAGAAAATCCGGACGAGCTGACCATTTTGGCACTGGGTCCGCTAACCAATCTCGCCAAAGCGATTGAGGAAGATTCAGAAACGATGAGAAAGGTTAAGCGGATCGTACTGATGGGGGGCTCCGCTACGTATCACGGAAATTGTAGTCCCGTTGCGGAGTATAATTTTTGGGTGGATCCTCATGCGGCGAAAGTTGTTTTTGCTTCAGGCATTGAGGTGACCATGGTTGGTTTAGATGTGACCCATCGGATTGTTTTTACCCCACATTTGAGAGAGATTGTTCATCAGTTGCGTACGCCTCTCTCCCAATATGTGTATGAGATTACCCGGTTCTATGTCGATTTTCATTGGAAGCAAGAAAAAACGATTGGGTGTGTGATTAACGATCCCTTAGCGGTAGCGACGCTGATCCAGCCTGAACTCGTTAAAACTCGGACTGCGTTTGTTGATATTGAGACAGAGGGGGTCGCCATGGGACAATCCGTCGTTGACTTTGAGGGTCGTAGAAACCAAGGAAAATGGAATACCCATGTCTGTGTGGATGTTGATCCAAAAGCTTTCTTTCAATTGTTTCTTCATCGATTATTTCCTGAACATCAAGAACAGATTCAAATTGGCATCGATAAACATCATTGGTAGAAAGAGGGAGTTCAAATGACAAAAAAAGTGATTTTAGATTGTGATCCGGGTGTAGATGATGCATTGGCTATTTTTCTAGCCGTACGTTCACCCGCACTCGAGTTGCTTGGAATTACAACCGTGAATGGCAATGTAGGCATTGATCAAACAACGAAAAATGCACTGATTGTGTTAGAGCAAGCAAATGCGTCCGTACCAGTCTATCGCGGGATGAAACAACCATTAGAGAAACCGCTCTATTCCTCCAGTGATATCCATGGCAAAGACGGGTTAGGGGGAGTCAATCTACCCGAAAGTGAGCAGAAGGAGGAGTCCCTATCCGCCCCTGACTATCTGATAGAGATGGGACGAAAACACAAAGGACAGATTACACTCATCACAGTTGGTCCAATGACCAATGTAGCGGTGGCGATTCAGAAAGATCCGGAAGCGATGAAAGGGTATAAAGAGATTATCTCAATGGGAGGAGGTGTTGGAACCGGAAATATTACGCCCGTTGCTGAGTTTAATTATTGGGTAGATCCTGAGGCAGTTAAAATTGCGCTGGAATTTGGTCTTCCTTTTACCATGCTTGGGTTAAATGTTACCCATCAGACAATCTTGACCCCTAATGATTTTCACTTTATGCGAATTGTGGGTGGAAATGAAGGCAAATTTATATCATCGATCCACCAAGCTTATATTGATGCTTATTGGCGTTATGGTGGTTATATGGGTTGTGTGCCGCATGATTCATTGGCAGTGGCGGTAGCGGCTGATCCCACATTGGTCGAAACTGTCCATTGTCATGTCGATATGGCAACAGATGGTCTAACTCGAGGGCAAAGCGTAGCCGATGTATTAAATGCATGGAATGATAAGCCCAAAAATGTACATGTAGGAATGAAAGTGGATCGGGAACGCTTTCGTGATTTTATCTTTACGACACTGTTCCCGGAACACGAACAAGCGTACATTCAGTACAAAGCATTTTTATCCAGTCAATAGGAGGCGAAAGAAATGGCGGAAAAAAAGAACAGTATCAAAAGTGATTTTACTATGATGGCAATGATGCTCATTCCGATTGCAATTGCGGTGAATATCATTGGTGGTCAGATTGCAGTCTTATTGAAGATACCCGTTTATCTGGACACGATTGGAACATTATTAATCGCGATCTTAGCGGGTCCATGGGTAGGCGCATTGACCGGGTTATTAAGTAATCTTATTAATGGAATCTTTGATCCGACATTTATTCCTTTTGCGATTGTGTCGATTGCCGTTGGACTTGTGGCGGGCTATCTCTCGCGAGTCAAGATGTTTTCAACGTTCTGGAAAGTGATCATTTCGGGAATCATCATTGGTTTATTGGCTGCAATTGTGTCCGCGCCGATTGTTGCGTACATGTTTGGCGGTGTAACAGGTTCAGGCAGTACGTTGATCACAGGCATCTTTCTAGCAGCAGGTCAAAGTTTGCTCCAATCGGTATTGACTTCGTCCATTATTACGGATCTGGCTGATAAAATTATTTCCTGTCTCATTTGTTTCTTTATCATAAAGAGCATGTCCGGACGTTATCTTTCCAAGTTTAGTTTGGGAGAAAATTTTGCGAAGAAATAGGACAGGCATATTTTGAGGAGGATCGATGTTGGGTCAAACTATTCGGCAATTAAATCCATTCACCAAATTGACATTTGCTCTTTGTGTCGCGATCTCTGTCTTTTTTGCGAATTATCCCTATGCGTTAGGCATGTTTATCCTCCTTTTGATTCTATCTAGCATCTGTGGAGTGTTCAAAAAGTATCTTTCTACCTTGGTCAAAACATTGTTTATCCTTATTCTCCTCATGTTTATCTTACAAGCTCTTTTTTATCCGGGGAAAGAAATCATTTGGCAGTGGTCATTTGTTTCCATCAAAAAAGAAGGAATCCTATATGCACTCTCTTTATCTTCAAAGCTACTTGTGATTGGAGGGAGTATTCTGTTATTCTTCCTGGTCACTCCCATCAAAGATTTGGTCAGCTCTCTTGAACAGCGGGGTCTTTCACCAGCCTTTTCCTATGTCATTCTCTCTACTCTGCAGATTATTCCTCAGATGGAAAAACGATCTCGCCAAATCATGGATGCTCAGCGATCGAGGGGGGTAGAGACGGAAGGAAATCT
>JANWJM010000025.1 GCA_025449475.1 Thermoactinomycetaceae bacterium | reverse complement strand
ACGCTTGCGACATCAAACGCGCTTGCAACCCCACATGTGAATCCCCCATCTCTCCTTCGATTTCAGCCTTCGGAACCAACGCAGCGACGGAATCAATCACAATAATATCAACCGCTCCACTTCGAACCAAAGCCTCTGAGATCTCCAACGCCTGCTCTCCAGTATCCGGTTGAGACAACAGCAACTCCTGGATATTCACTCCTAATTTGCTCGCATAGACCGGATCAAGGGCGTGTTCAGCATCAATAAAGGCAGCTTGTCCACCTACCTTCTGCACCTCCGCAATCGCATGCAAGGCAACAGTGGTCTTTCCCGATGATTCAGGTCCAAATACCTCAATAATACGCCCCCGAGGAAATCCGCCTACTCCCAGTGCAATATCTAAAGCCAAAGCCCCACTCGAAATCGTTTCCACTTGTGGGCGCGCTTCTTCTCCTAATTTCATGATAGAACCTTTACCAAACTGTTTTTCGATTTGCCTTAAAGCCATTTCTAAAGCTTGTCGACGATCTGACATATTTTCGTCTCCCCTTTTCGATCGAAAATCAAATCCATCCTCTTTATTCATCATACCTTCTTTTCTTACCTCTGCCAAGAGGAAAAACGAACATTTATTCGTCTTTCTGGTCTCTTCGATCAATCAAAACCAAGAAAAAAAACATAATATCTTAACAATCTCTTGAATTGAATCAAGTATAATTATATTGATAACCTCTCAACGTATATCCCTATTAAGAACAATCTCACAAACCGTAAATCCTTCTTGCTTGATGCCTACCTTTGCCTCAAACTGTTAGAGGAAATAAAGCTGGGATCGAGATAGAATCATACATTCCCAGCGTTGAACATAGGAGGAATAGAAATGTTTCAAAACTTGTTCGCAAAATTTGGCTATGGTGCAGCCAAAGTTGATCTGGTTTTACATCAAAACACCTTTACATTGGGGGATACTGTACAAGGTGAATTGCGCATTCAAGGGGGAAAAGTAAAACAACGAATCAACAAAATCGATGTTGAACTTCTATTAAGCATTTACAAAGATGGCAACGAATATCGTCAACAAATCCAACATTTTCCCTTTCACCATTCATTTGAGATTCAACCAGGCGAACATCGTTCCTTTCCCTTCACTTATGATTTGCCGATGAATCTTCCCATCTCCGCTTCGAGTGTCCAATTCTATTTTATCACCCGACTTGATATCGCTAGCGGAGTCGACTCCTCCGATCGGGATTATATCCAAATCGAACCACCGATTCCCTTGCAAAGAGTGCTTACTGCTCTAAATCAACTCGGCTTTCAGGAAAAACATGACTCCAGAGAGTTCGAAGGTTCCTTGCAAGAGTTTGAACTTGCTCCCGTTTCTGGTCCCTTCTACCAACAGGTCAGAGAAGTGGAGTTCTATGCAGCAGTCGATTCAAACGGTGTTCATCTGCTTCTAGAAGTGGAAATAAATGCTCTAATGGGGAAAAACGAAGTCAAACGGGAAGTTTACATCTCAAATGATGTTTTAGAAAATCCTACTGAGTTGGTTCGCTTTTTGAATCAGATCATCTCCGAAATGATTCACAATCCTCATGGATTTGGTGCTAACACATTCTCTACATTCTCTGGATTCTCTCCCTCCAGCACCTCTGGTGGCAAAATGTCAAGTGCATTGGGAGGAGCAGCTGTTGGAGCAATTGGAGGTTTTGCGGCTGGAATGCTTGCTGCGCAAGCCATCGATAGCATCATGGGGGATGATGAAGAAGATAACGAAGACGGTGGTTTCTTTGCGAGCAATGATCCAGACGATGAAGAGATCAGCGGCTTCTTCGATGACGACGATGACACCGATTTTGGTGGCTTTTTCGATGATGATGATTGATTCTCTCCTGCTCAGACTTAAAAAACCTGCTTTTCAAGCAGGTTTTTTAACTTTGACCATTCGTTTTAACCACTCTTGGCCAAAAACTATACTTCCCAAACAGTTTGATAAGAGAAGGAACGAGTAATGCCCGAACAAGAAAAGTATCCAATAATATGCCTAACGAAACAGCAAAACCAAACATAAATAACTCTAAAAGCGGCTGTGTCATCAAAACACCAAAAGTCGCCGCAAGAATGACACCCGCAGAAGAGATCACCCCTCCTGTCATAGCAACTCCTTTTACGACAGCATCTGTTAACGAATGATTTTTTATCCCTTCGCGAATTCGCGATACCAACATAATACTGTAATCCACACCAAGCGCAACTAAAAACACAAATGTATAAAGCGGAATCCGATAACTCATCGTTGGCAGATCCATCAGATGTTGAAAGACAAATGTACTTATTCCCATTGCTGCTCCATAAGACAGAATAATTGTAAACATCATATAGAGAGGGGCAAGAATCGAACGTGTCTGCAGCCCTAATAGCAACAAAATCAGCAGTGTAACCAACAGAATCACATTGCGTGTATCCCGGTTATTCAATTCTTGTGTATCCACTTGTTTGGCAGTCTCTCCGACAAAGTGCAGCTGATCTGTATCCGCTGAAAATCCACTTTCCTGTAAGAGTTGCTTAGTCTGACTTCTCATTGTTTGTAATTGATCAATCGCCTGTTGATCATAGGGATTATCCTTAAAAATAAACTGAAGTCGTGCAGCATTGCCATGTTTGCTGATAATCTCATTGCCTTCTCCGGTCTGACCTCTTGGATTCTTGAGCACACTCACATCGGTGGTAACCTCCTCAACCCCTTCCTTCTTCTCCAATTCCGCTTTCAAACGCTCAAGGTTTTCGACTTCGATCTTTTTCGAGCTGGTTACCAAAACCGTAGTAGGTGCAAGCTCACCTTTTTTGTAGTGTTTTTCCAACCACTCATAACCAATCCGTGAATTCATCTCTTCCGGAAAGGACTTGATTAAATTAAACGAGTATGTGATTTGTGTCATATTTAGCGAACAAAGGGCAAAAATCGCAATGACTACAATCGAAATCGTTCCTGGTCTGTTGACCACAAACTGCCCAACCTTCTTCCAGAAAAAGTCGGTTTTCTCTTGGGAAACATCCCCAACTCGAGGAATAAAAGGCCAGAATGCGCGCCGTCCGAAGAGAACAAATAGAGTTGGGACAAGTGTCAAACCTGCCGTTAAGATCACTGCCATGGCTAAAGAAAAGACAGGTGCAAAATTCTGGTAAGGTTTATAATCAGCAATAAACAATGCCAACATTGCTACAAGCACGGTGCCACCGCTAAAAAAAATAGGCTCCCACACCCGCTTCATCGCGGACTGCATCGCATGGTATTTGTCTTTTTCTTGCTTTAGTTCCTCACGAAAGCGGGCAAAAACAAGCAATGAATAATCTGTCAGAGCTGCAAACAAAAGAATACTCACAATGGATAAAGACTGTGACTCGATCTCAAACCAACCATTCTTGGCTGCAAATCCCAACAAGCGATCGTTGACCTGATAAACGATTCCACAAGCAAGCAAAGGAATCATCGCCAATAATGGTGACCGATAAATAATCATCAAAAGGACTAAAATCAATCCAATCGTTGACAGAAGCAAAACAAGATCTGCATTTTCGAAAATTGCAATCGTATCCGAAGCAATTCCTGCTGGTCCTGTAATCTTCAGCTCCGTTGAATTGTTTAGCAGAGAATCTCCCTTTTCCTGAAACGCAGTAATCGTCTCATTGATCTCCTTCATTTCTAAACCATCATTCAATACAACAGGAAGCACCAATGTGGTTTTATCGTTGGACAGGAAGGCTTGTTGCACATGCGGTGGAAATTGATGAAAGGGAACACGCTCCTTAATCGTATTGGGAGCTTCATCCGAATGAAGATACGCGCTCATCTGACCGACTTGTGCGATATCTTCCATTTGTAATTGTTGCTTATTGTGGAAAACAAGTAAGGCTGGATTTCCCCCTCCCTCTGGAAAATAGCGCTCCAGCTCCTTTTTCGCCACCACTGACAACGCCTGCTCAGGAAGATCCGCACCATTCACATTGATCGCGTGCTCTTTAGCAGCGGGTGCAATCCCACTCAGGAGAAAGACAACCAACAACCAAATACTTAAAGTTATGATGGCTCCTTTTTTACTCGACACAACCGAAACAAATGACTGCATCCATCGACTCATCCACCTAACTCCTTTCTTTTTGGTCTGTTTTATTTTATTCGACACTTTTGTCGAATTTGACCAAAAAAAATAAAATCGATCTGGTTCATTATCCCCCCTTTCCGACACAAGTGTCAATAACAAAAATGTGACATTTGCCTTCTTCTAAATTATGGATGAAATCCTCTGTGGAATAAGTCAAAGATCATTTCACCTGATATCGACTCCTCGCCATCCATCAGACGGGGAAGTTGAACAGAAGAAAAAATCAACGCCGTTATCAGCTGAGTCGGTATCTCCTGTCGGATCTCTCCTCGATTCTTGGCATGATTAATTGCTTCAACGATCCAAGAATATATTTTTCGGTGATACACAAACAGCCTGTCGATAGCTGGATCCATATCGGGTGAACGGGTACGATCCATCAGCGGCAAAATTTGAATCATTTGATGAATCTGTGTATATTTCATAAAAACAGATAGATATCCTTTGAGACGCTCCAAAGGTGGCTCATGCACCCATTCTTCACATTCCGTTAGCACCTCTCTCATCATTTGGTGCATATAGTCAAGAATCAACTCTTCCTTGCTCGAATAATACTCGTATATCGTACTTCGTCCAATCTTCAGTTTTTCCGCGAGCGCACGAAAATGAAAGCCATTGTATCCTCGTTCCAACAACAATTCCTCTGTAGCCATTAATAATTGTTGTTTATTTACTTTCCTTCTCGCCATTTGCCGATCACCTATTCAGAATATTGTTAGAGAAGCGATCGTCCTCCGCCACCGAAGAAACATTCCGCTATGTTAAAAACTGAATCATTCTCCGTTCAATCTGACTCCTGTGCTTACTGAACCAAATAAGATGACTCTCCGCTTCTGTCATCATAAGCTCCGACTTTGGAATTCGATCCGCTGCATATTTGGCGTGAGAGACTGGAACACTCTTATCATAACGACTATGAACGATCAAAGTAGGAGCTTGAATCTTCTGTAAGTCCCCCGATTGATGTTGAATATCAAGTAGGAACCCCGATTCTGAGCGAAGATGACAGAGATAATCGATGAACGCCTGTATTTGCTCACATTCCATTTGTTCCACCACTTGATCAGTTGGCAATTTCGTGAAACTGTTCATGATAAATTTTAACGCACCAATGGGGAATTTTCGAAACATCCATCGTGATAGTGACCAGAACCTCTTTTCTACCAAAGGATGAAAGAGCAGGTAGGAAAGGAGTCGCTTTTTTCGCGTTGGCCATCGATTGTGCGCCAACGCACTCAATAAAATCATCCTGTTCACACGTGTGGGATGTCTTTGGGCGAATTGTAAAGCTGTTTTTCCACCTGCTGAAATCGCCAACAGATTCACATTCGGAAGATGTAGCCTATCACATAACACCTCCAAACAATCCGCAAACTCTTCCGCTGTTTTTCCTGTTGAAGAAGGCGTTCTTCCATATCCTGGTCGAGACGGAACCAACAAACGAAATCCACTAGCCTTTAATTCAGAGCCAAAAGGAACGAATGAATCACTCCGTGCGCAATGCCCAGCATTTAACACAAGGATTACTGAATCTCCTTTTCCATCGATTCGAAATTCCAATTCACCACTTGACGTTTGGATAACTTGATCCATCGATGTAATTCGCTCCTTTATTTCTCGTTAACTGGCTAAAAAATGGTTACAATAAGTGACAGATTTGAATCCATGCTATCGGATTCAATCTTAAAAATCAATGATTAATCATTTTAGAAGGAGTTTTGTAGATGACGATCGCAACCACACCAAAACCACCCTACTATGCTGTAATTTTCTCCTCTCAACGAATGGAGAATAAAAACGATTATGACCCGATGTCCAAAAAAATGCTTCAATTGGCACAACAACAAGATGGTTTTCTCGGAGTCGAAAGTGTCAGTAGCAAGGACGGCTTTGATTTGACGATCTCTTATTGGGATTCACTAAAATCGATCCAACATTGGAAAGAACATGCTGCTCATCAAGCTGCTAAACAAAAAGGAAAAGAGAATTGGTTCAGGTCGTTTAAAACAAGGATTTGCAAAGTCGAACAAGATTATGATTTTTCACGAAGTCCACTTCATCCAGAAACGACTTCATACCACCCTTCAGAAATCCAACATTCCGTGTAATTGCCATGTAAAATCAGCAATGTATACCCCCTATAAATCGGAACGCCCAACCTTTCAAGTAAACACTAAAGGTCGGGCGTTGATCCGATCAAATCCAACAGAGAGTAAGGAACACATGGTACAGCATTCACCATTTGAATTCTATTGTGGTCGATCCAGTTGATACAGGCGTCGGTAACGGGCATGTTGAGCATATAATACAGCATGTGAGCCACGCATCGCTACACGACCATTCTCCAGAAAAATGATTTCATCCATCTGTTCCATTCCTAACAAATGATGGGTGATCCAAATAACCGTTTTCTCCTGAAAAACGTCAAAAATCAATTCAATAAGCTCACGCTCAGTTTTTGGATCCAGCCCGACTGTAGGTTCATCAAGGATTACAATCGGCGTATCCTGCAGCAATATTCGCGCAAGCGCTATACGTTGTCTTTCTCCGCCGGAAAAATGCGAACCCATTTCCAGCATGGGAGTCTCATCGCCTAACGGTAACGATTTCAGCAAACCATCCAACTTGACTCGCCTCACGGCCTCACATATCGATTCTTCAGAAGCATTCGAATCTCCAAGCCGAATATTATTGGCCACCGTTGTATCAAAAAGATGGGGTCGCTGTTCACATACCGATATCACTTGCGAAATCTCATCGCCAAAGCAATGAACATCGGTTCCATTGATGGTCACCCTTCCGCGCTCTGGAATCAGATCTCCGCGAATCAATTTGATCAGTGTTGACTTTCCTGCCCCGCTTTTCCCAAGAATCGCCACCTTTTTTCCAGGAGGAAGATGAAGCGATAGCTGCTCAATCCCCTCTTTCCTCGATTGATCGTAATAAAACAACACATTTTCTACCCGAAGATCAGCACAACATTTGGCTTTACTCAATTTTTCCTTTGACACCGTCCATCGATTCACAGGAGTAGATGACTCCCGTTGATCGATTTGATCGAGTCGATGAATCGAATCCTGATATTGTGGAACCTTTTCGATCGCATCCGAGACAGGAAGAAAAAGATCCATTAACGGAAAAACAGCCAGCACTCCAGCTGCAATCAGAGCAACAGACAGCTGATCATTGGCAACTTGTTGCCCCATCCATTCGATCACCAAGAGTGCCATGATGCCCACCAAGCATTGCAATAGAAACATGCGCCAATGTTGAAAGCGACGCAAGCTCCTTTCTTCCGCAATCCCCTTCGCCTCATCCACACGATAATTCTGAAGAAATGTTGATCGATGACCACTGATCATCCAATCTTGTATCCCCAAAATGGCATCCGTGACCTGCGGATACAATCGATTTTTCCATCGCTTGATCTTTCGTTGCTTCCGATGATAAATCCCTAAAGAGATCATCGGGAAAATCAAGATCATCGACCCTATCCCTACGCCCATGATCAAGGCAAACGAAAAATCAAGCATTCCTAAACCGAACAATCCCAAGGCAAAGATCACAATCGCGACCAAAGTTGGCAATAAGGTACGAATATAAAAATCCTGCAAATGTTCGATGTCATCGGCCAGCGTACTTAGAAGCTCTCCAGTCCGATAGCGAGAACGAACAAACAACGCTTGCGGTTCTAAAATCTGATAAAGTGTGACACGCATATTGGCAACCATACGCAAGACCATATGATGGCTCACTAAACGTTCCACATAACGGCTCACTGCTTTACCAATCCCAAACGCACGCACCAAAACAATCGGAACATAGATCATTAAAATATTTTCGGGCCTTAGTGCCGACTTTGAAATCAAATAACCTGATGTGAAAGTTAAAGCACATGTACATCCCGCAGTCACCAAGCTGAAGAGAATGGGAAGGATCAATCGCCATCGCTCATCTTGCACAGCCAGCCAAAGCCATTTCTTCGGGTTCATGATCATTTGCTCCTTGTATTGATATTAGCTCAAAATAAACACCTCGTTTGGCCAATAACTCCTTATGTGTCCCTCTCTCCACCAATTTGCCTTGATCCAATACCCATACTTCATCCATATGCTGCATCCAATGATAACGATGGGTTGCCAACAGAACCAATCGGTTTTCAAAAAGCTGAAGCATCGTCTTTTTCAATTCATACTCCGTCTCGATATCCAGGTGCGCGGTCGGTTCATCCAATAACAAGATCGGACGATCACTTAAAAAGGCACGTGCCAAGGCGATGCGTTGTTCCTGTCCACCACTCAAAGAACGCCCTCCATCGCCAATCTTTTCATCGATCCCACGGGGCAACTGCGCTACCAGCGGTGCAAGCCCCGCTTTGACCACAGCCTGCTCGACTTCTTCCCGACTCGCTTCCGGATGATAGAAGCGGATATTATCCAACAAGGATAAATGGAAAAGATAAGGATGCTGTGGAATATAAGTCACTACTCTTCGCCAATTTTCATCGACCAGTGACCTGAATGCAAGCCCATCGACTCGGATTGTTCCAGCAGTAGGAGCTCGGAATCCTGCTAAAACATCAATCAATGAGGACTTCCCCGCACCACTGGCCCCGACGATTCCAATTTTGCGGAAACCCGTTAACGCAAAGGAAAGCTCCTCCAAAGCAGGAACAGAACGATCGGGATACTGCATCTGAACGCCAGCAAACTGAAGAGTACTGCGGGAATTCCAGGTAAACGCAGGTGGCAACGTTGGTCGGCTTTCACGTACTTGACGGTTAAGAATACTCTCGATCTTCTCCCACGCCTCTTTTCCATTCAACGTCGCGTGATAATCAGCTCCAAGCCTTTGAACAGGCAGAAAATATTCTGGTGCCAAAATGAGAATCGTTAATGCCGAATGAAACGCAACCATATGCTCAATCAATCGAAGCCCCAATCCCACCGCCACCGATGCAACAGACAACATCGTAAAAAATTCAAGAACAAACGTTGATAAAAATGCGATACGCAATGTACGCATGGTTGCAACTCGATACTGATCGCTGACCTTTTCAATCGACGTCCCATGTGCCCGACTTTGTCCCAGAAACTTCAGCGTTTTCAAACCACGAAGCGAATCCACAAAATGATTGGCTAACATCCGAAAAGAACGCCATTGCCGCTGACTATGTTTCTGTGCCAACATTCCCACCAAGATCAGAAACACGATCAGAATTGGGATCGTCACCGCCAAAATCAGACTT
>JANWJM010000024.1 GCA_025449475.1 Thermoactinomycetaceae bacterium | reverse complement strand
ACCAGTCGACTGAATAAACAGGGGTAATGCCAAGAAGGCATTACCCCTGTTTTCGTCTAGTCGGAAGCTTTATGCGCGATGCTGACTTTTGGGGAGCTGTAAAAAATTGAGAGATTAGACGCTGAACCAGTGGTGATTGCAGGAGCTGAAAAAGGAGACGTGGATCGATCTGACGGAACAGCTGAGCGAATGGAGATTGGATAGGCGATTCTTGGTCGGGTGGTAGGTTGATCATGGGTAGATCTTCTTCATTGTCACTGGATGGTTTGCGATCCGGGTTCGTGGGTAGAAGCGATTGTCGAGATTGATTGCGTGTCCCTATAAAATTCTGAGTGATTTCAAACATTTGATAGGCGGAATCCAACATCTTTTCCATGCGCTGTAATGATGAACTGAGATCTTGGATCATCGAACGAAATGTCATAAATTGACTTAACATTTTTGAGATATTTAACGATGAAAATGCAGGTAAAATAGGTGGATGTTTGATATTTTTAGGTACAGGATGTTTTCTGACGGATCGCCTCTTCTTCAAATGCTTTTTTCTTTTCACATAAAGTCCCTCCCGAGTCAGGCTTTTGTCCATATATCCTATGCATGTGATCGAAATATGCATGGGTCATTTGCCTGTAGATTGGTAGGCGATGGTGGATTTGTTATACTAATGAAAAACAGAGGACGGTGTTTGATTGTGTTTGAAATGATGGTCATCATTACCTTATTAATTGTCATTAACATTTTGATCGCTTTTGCCCGGACATTGCAGAAGAAATGGTTACGGATTTTACTGATCGGCTTTGCCGCGCTGCTACTTCTTCCAGCGTTTATGTTTGGATTGCGCATGTTTTTGAAAGGATGAGGAAAATGAGACGAGTTGTTCCATTGCTTGGGGTATTGTTGGGGTTGCTTTGTGGCTGTTTTTATCCACAGGAGGAAAGGCTCCAGCTGGATCAATTACCAGCGCATGTCGAGCGTGTACAATCAGCGATTGATTTGTATGTTAAAGACAAAAAGGTGTTACCCTATCGTTACAAAGCGGATGAACTCAAATTTACTTCCAAAGCGGTTGTCGATTTTCAAGCATTGAGAGGATATCTTGATCAAATTCCACCATCCGCATACGAAAACGGGGGATTTTTCATCTATGTACTAACCAATGTGGAAGAGAGACCTTTGGTACGCTTATTTGATTTGCGGGTCAATGATCAGGTGGAAAAAGCGCAGGTGATGGTGACAGATTTTCAACAAAAACACAAAAGGCTCCCCATTAAGGAGAAGATCGATGCGCAATTCTCAACCATTGACTTTCAGCAGATGGGAATGGAAGAGATCGTGATACCAAGTCCTTATGATACCGCGGCCACATTATCACTGATGATGGATGGGAAGGGAAAAGTTATGATTGATTATCGAACCGAAGCCATGAAGATGATCCAGAAAGCAAAAGAAAAACCTTCCGAGAGAGAAGACTTAAGGAATTGGATGGTGAAGGATTCATTACATGTTCCGGCTTTTTCTTTACCCATGAAATATAAAAACGGAGAGCCGGTATTTACCACATTGGAGGAATAAGACAAGACAGGTAATACATAAGATGGTGTAAAGTTATTTCATAAAAGTCTATTAAAAAGGTGAGAAAAGTGAACATGTTATGGTTTCATCTCCTTGTAATTCCAGGCGTTTTTATCTTGGGACGGTTAACGGGTTCTGTGAAAATTGCTCATTTTAATATAAAAACAAAGCCGTATCGAGAGTCGTCAAGCGGGTGACTCTCTTTTTTTTTTCAAAAAGAATCATATTGGAAGGTTCAGATCATATATTTAATATTGTCCAATCAGATATACCCGGAGGAAGGACTTGACCTTTATACCGGCTACTAAATGATTAAGGAGGTTATACAGTGGAAAAAGTAGATATATTAAAAGATATCGCTGAACGAACAGGGGGAGATATCTATTTAGGTGTTGTCGGTGCTGTTCGCACGGGTAAGTCAACGTTTATCAAGCGTTTTATGGAACTCGTGGTGATTCCCAATATTGAGAATGAATATGAGCGGAACCGAGCGACAGATGAACTTCCACACAGCGGAGCAGGTAGGACGATTACAACCATTGAACCCAAATTTGTACCCAATCAAGCAGTCAATATACAAGTGGATGAGGGCTTAGATATCAATATACGGTTGGTGGACTGTGTGGGGTATGCGATTGAGGGCGCGAAAGGATATGAAGATGAAAAAGGTCCGCGCATGATTAATACCCCTTGGTTTGAGGAACCCGTTCCCTTTCAAGAAGCTGCCGAAATGGGAACAAGGAAAGTGATTCAGGAACATTCTACGTTGGGAATTGTGATGACATCTGACGGGTCCATTGCAGATATACCGCGTGAAGCCTATGTGGAAGTTGAGGAGCGAATTGTTTCGGAACTAAAGGAAGTTGGAAAGCCTTTTATTCTCTTACTGAACTCTGCTCATCCGGAGAGCGAGTCTGTTCAAGAGCTTCGTGCTGAGTTGGCTGAAAAGTATGATATCCCTGTGATCGCGTTAAGTGTTGCAATGATGGATGAAGAGGATATTATTGGAGTATTGCGAGAAGCATTGTATGAGTTTCCGGTTCATGAAGTAAATGTCAACTTGCCCAGTTGGGTGATGGTGTTAGATGACAAACATTGGTTGCGTCAGGAATTTGAACAGTCGGTACGTGAAACCGTAAAGGATATTCGGCGGCTGCGTGATGTGGATCGCGTAGTAGGAAATTTTGTCGAATATGATTTTATTGAGAAAGCTTCGCTGGCAGATATGGATTTGGGCAAAGGGTTGGCGGACATTGACTTATATGCACCCGATCATCTATATGATCAAGTGTTGATGGAAGTGGTAGGTGTTGAAATCCAAGGAAAAGATCATCTTCTTCAATTGATGCAAGAGTTTAGTGAAGCAAAACGTGAATACGATAAAGTGGCCGATGCGATCCAGATGGTCCGTACAACAGGTTATGGAGTGGCTGCTCCCACGATTGAGGAGATGTCTTTGGATGAACCGGAGTTGATTAAACAGGGAACTCGCTTTGGGGTTCGGTTAAAAGCGACAGCTCCATCGATTCATATGGTTCGTGTCAATGTGCACTCCGAATTTGCGCCCATCATTGGATCCGAAAAGCAGAGTGAAGAACTGGTCAATTATTTGATGCGTGATTTTGAAAAAGACCCGTTAAAGATTTGGGAATCGGATATATTTGGTCGCTCCTTAAACTCCATTGTGCGTGAAGGGATCCAAGCTAAACTTTCCATGATGCCTGAAAATGCGCGTTTTAAACTGCAAGAAACGTTAGAAAGAATTGTAAATGAGGGGTCCGGAGGATTAATTGCTATTATTTTATAAAGATTGCATACATACTACCCAGGCAAAATAGCGCGAATTTGCGCTTTTTTTGTTTTTTGTCAAGGAAATGACAGATGAATGTTGAAATGAGAAAAACAAGAGAAAATTACTTGAACTTCACCATTAGTATGTATTACTATATCTTTGTCCCGTTTAAAGCTTTGATAAAAGCATTTTGCGGATTTGAACAGGAGGTGCGGTTATGAATAAAACCGAATTGATCGCGAAAGTAGCAGAAGTAACAGAAATGACCAAGAAGGAAGCAACTCAGTCTGTTGAAGCGGTTCTATCAGTGATCACTGAAGCACTTCGTTCAGGTGATAAAGTGCAACTGATTGGTTTCGGAAATTTCGAAGTACGCAACCGTGCTGCTCGAAAAGGGCGAAACCCACAGACAGGGGAAGAAATCGATATTCCTGCTAGCAAAGTACCTGCATTTCGTCCTGGGAAACAGTTAAAAGAGATGGTGAATAATTAATCTTTGTTGAGTCAAAGATCAATCTTCGACTACATAACATGGACCCTCAGACGAGGGTCTGTTTTGTTTCAAGCTTTTCGATTATGTTATAATGCATTTCATCATGGATGGAGGAAAATGTATGCAGATCGATCAGCCAAAGATTGTGCAAGCAGTTCGAATGATCTTAGAGGCAATTGGAGAAGATCCCAATCGAGAAGGATTATTGGAGACGCCGTATCGAGTGGCTAAAATGTATCAAGAAATTTTTTCAGGATTGCATGAAGATGTTCGTGAACATTTTTCCGTATTTTTTCATGAACAACATAAAGATTGTGTGCTAGTCAAAGATATCACCTTCTATTCAATCTGTGAACATCATTTGGTTCCTTTTTTTGGGAAAGTACATATCGCATATATACCTGACCATGGGAAAGTAGTAGGGTTATCCAAGCTCGCTCGTGCAGTGGATACCGTTACGCGTCGCCCCCAATTACAGGAGAGAATTACGTCCTTATTAGCAGATACCATCCATCAGCGGTTGGAACCAAAGGGTGTTATGATCGTAGTAGAGGCTGAACATTTATGTATGTCGATGAGAGGTGTTCAGAAACCGGGTTCAGAAACGGTTACGATGGCAACCCGGGGGATATTTGAAGAGGATGAGAAGGTCAGGGCAGAAATATTACAATTGATCAAAAAATAGTCTTGACATACCCATGCGAATCGAATAAAATGAAAATTGCTGTAGTCAATATCCAATGTCGGGCTATGGCGCAGCTTGGTAGCGCGCTTGCATGGGGCGCAAGAGGTCGTCAGTTCAAATCTGGCTAGCCCGACCAAAAATTTATCTATCCTTGTACCAGTAATGACCCTTCTTAAAAAGAAAGGGTCTTTTCTGTTATAATGTGCTAAACTGAATGATGTTGGTGTGAGGAGGGAAGAGGGATGGTAGACTATGAGAAACATAATTTTTTTGCGATCCGTGCCAATGAAGATGGAGTCAATGTGATCGGTTTAACCAGAGGAAAAGAGACAAAGTTTAATCATTTAGAAAAGTTGGATCGAGGAGAAGTAATGCTTGCTCAATTTACCGAACACACTTCTGCGGTCAAGGTGCGCGGAAATGCCACCATTTTTACGCCATGTGGACAGATTGAGTCCATCGAAGAAAAATAATATCAATTGAATTCGTTTCACGCTTTGTTTTACAATGATGAGTAGCCTGTTGTGTTCGACACGTGTGCGTGTAGCGAATTATTTTTTGGAGGGACGCTGATGACGTCCATGCAAATCACCAATTTTAATGTCAGAGAGGAAATAGGAAGGATTCTACAAGATCCTTATGTAAAAAAATGTGTGGGGAAGCCAGAAATTCCTGAACATTGTATTGAAGTGTTAGAGATTTTATTTTTGAACGATCCGTTTGAACCCATCAAAAAACATCGATTAGGAATCGCAGCCCTTTTATTGCAGATGGGGTTGGAAATGCATAATCGAGTATCGATTCATCAAAATCCGACCCCGACCGAGATGAAAGTTCGGCAACAACAAGTTTTAGCCGGCGATTATTACAGCAGCTTGTTTTATCGTTTTTTGGCTCAAAAACAAGATGTGTCAATGATTCGTTATTTTAGTCGGCAAGTTCTAAGGATTAACGAAGCGAAGATATCTTTACATAATCGGTTGATCCATCGCTGTGAATATGATCAAGAAATGCTTTCGTTTTTGAAAAAAGTGACAAGTGGGTTACTGATTGCGGTTGCCGACTTTTTTCACGTTCAGGATGAATTTGTTTTTTTATGGAAAGAAACTACGGAATTGTATCTATTAATTATGGACCTGATAAAAAACAAGGAGTGGGAAAAGTTCCCTGCTTCCCTCCGACTTCAATTGTTCCAAGAGTGGAGCGACTTGATTTCTCGCATTCAAGAAGTACCTGAAAACGAATGGAAATCGCAACTTTTAGCGGTATTAAGACGCCATGAAACTTTTATGGAAAAGATAGCAGTGAAAGAGAGTTGATGTGCTTGTGATCGACAAGGAGCGTTCCAAGGAACAGTTTGTTCATCAAGTTTTTGAAAGCATTGCCGATGATTATGATCGGATGAATAGTATTTTGAGTTTACGAAGACATAAGGCCTGGCGTAAGTTTACGATGAAGAAAATGGGTGTTAAAAAAGGGGATACGGTCTTGGATGTCTGCTGCGGAACCTGTGATTGGACCATTGCATTGTCTCAGGCATCGGAAACAGGTAGAGTGGTTGGGCTGGACTTTAGTCAAAAAAGGCTTGAGGTTGGAAGAAAAAAGGTTGATCGTTTGGGTTTATCCCAAAGGATTGAACTTGTACATGGCAATGCGATGAATCTACCATATCCTGATCATACATTTGATCATGTTACAATCGGTTTTGCTTTACGAAATGTACCTGATTTTGTTCAGGTGTTGCGAGAGATGAAACGTGTTGCAAAACCCGGTGGCCAAGTGGTTTCACTTGAACTATCGAAACCTACTTGGCCTATTTTTCGCACCGTTTATTATTTATATTTCGAACGGATTCTTCCTTTACTTGGAAAGTGGTTGGTGAATCGCTATCAACAATATCAATGGTTACCAAAGTCTTTGGAAGACTTCCCAGATTATCGGCAGCTTAGTCAGATGATGTTGGAAGAGATTGGTTTTGCTAAAGTAAAGGTTTATCCATTAACGGGGGGTATTACTGCCTTACATATCGCACGAAAAGGAGATGAATGAGCCGATGAATGTGCTTCGGAACCTTCAAATCATACTAGAGATGATCAAATTCGAGCATACCATTTTCGCGCTTCCTTTTGCTTATATTGGAGCGGTTCTTGGGAGTATAGAGGTTCACGGACACCTCCCCTCGTGGGAACAAATCGGTTGGATTACACTCGCAATGGTAGGAGCTCGGAGTGCAGCCATGGCGTTAAATCGACTAATCGATCGCCATATCGATGCTAAGAATCCTCGCACCAAAGATCGCGCTATTCCGAAAGGTTTGGTTTCTGTTCCGTTTGTGTGGGGATTTGTCATGGTCTCTTTTCTCCTGCTTTTGATTGCTGCTTTTCAACTGAATATGTTGGCTGTTTATCTGATGCCTCTTGCCGTCTTTATTCTTGTTTTTTATTCATATACTAAACGGTTTACATGGACTTGTCATTTTTTTTTAGGGATTGCAACTGCATGCGGACCACTTGGAGGTTGGATTGCGGTAACAGCTCAGATTGATGGGATTGCTATTCTATTATTTTTGACTGTGGCTTTTTGGATTGGTGGATTTGATGTAATCTATGCTTGTCAAGATGTTCAATTTGATCAAAAAGAGAAGATCTATTCCATTCCAGCGTGTTTTGGGATTAAAAAGGCACTTTGGATTTCATCTTTGATGCATGTTTTTACAGCGATCGGATTGACCAGTCTTCTCTTTCTTACAAAACTTCAATGGTGGTACGCAATGGGGCTATGCATCGCGATTATTATTTTAATTTATGAGCACTTAATTGTTTCTCCAAATGATCTTTCAAGATTAAACACAGCATTTTTTACCATGAATGGTGTCTTGAGTGTCATTCTGTTTATCTTTACAATGATAGATGTGCTCGTATTCAGTTGAGAAAGGTGAATCCGATGAAGCCGATTCGAATTGGGAAGATCGCATATACAAATGTTTTACCGATATATCATTATTTGGAAAACAGAAGTTTGCCCCTTGAATGGATTCATCAAGTTCCGACCGAGCTTAATCAAGGGATGGCGGAAGGTACCATTGATATTGGACCGATTTCATCGTTTGCCTATGCTGAGCAGTTTCCAAAACTGTTTCTAATCCCTGATCTATCGATTAGTTCGTGGGGTGCCGTCAGATCGATTTATCTTTTTTCACGAAAATCATCGCTATCTGAGTTGGATGGTATGAAAATTGCGCTTACGACATCTTCATCCACATCCGTAAATTTATTGAGAATTATTTTAGAAGTGTTTGAAGAAGTGAAACCCTCCTATCATTCCTATGCTCCCAATTTTCAAGAAATGATGGAACAGAATGATGCAGCGTTGTTAATTGGTGACGATGCATTGAGAGCCTCTTGGCAATATTCTCATTTTCATGCTTTTGATCTGGGGTATGAGTGGTATAAGCGAACTGGATTAAGCATGACGTTTGCTGTCTGGGCCATCCGCAAGGAGGTTGTTAAAGAACGAGCAACGGAAGTAGAACGATTATTACAAGCGTTTTTGTCGGCTAAAACAAAAGGAAAAAGGAATTTACAACCGATTATTCGTGAAGCAAAGAGGAGATTGGGTGGAAGTACATCATTTTGGACCGAGTATTATGAAGGATTATGCTATGATTTAGGTGAAAGAGAGCTTATGGGTCTAAAAACCTTTTATCAATATGCATTAGAATTAGGTTTACTTGATAAGGAAGTGGAGGTTCAATTATTGGATGTGCCGAAGGTATGTATATGCAATGACAGGGTGAAATGAATGAACTTACAACGTATTTATCAAGAATTAAAAAGTGATCTACAAGAAGTGGAACAAGGTTTGAGTCAATCGATTCAAACGGATCACCCCGATTTACATAAGACTTCTTCGCATTTGTTGTTGGCAGGGGGGAAGCGCATTCGACCCATTTTTGTTTTATTGTCTGGGCATTTTGGGATCTTCGATTTGGAAAAATTAAAGCGGGTAGCGATTACATTAGAATTGATTCATATGGCTACGTTAGTCCATGATGATGTCATTGATGATGCGAAAACGAGAAGAGGTCGGTTAACTGTCAAAGAGAAGTGGGATAATCAAGTAGCGATGGTAACCGGTGATTATATTTTGGCTTCCGCACTGAATGAAATGAGTAAGATTGAGATTCCAGAAGTTCACCAGATCTTATCGTCCACGATGATCGAGGTTTGCCGAGGTGAAATTGAACAGATTCGTGATCTTTTTCAGATGAATCCATCCATCAAACGTTATTTTCACCGTATTAAACGTAAAACAGCATTACTTATGGCGATTAGTTGTAAATTGGGAGCGGTGGTTTGTCAAGCCTCTCCGGATATCGTCAATAAGCTTTATTCATATGGTTATTATGTAGGAATGGCTTTTCAGATGATTGACGATGTGCTTGATTTTACAGGGGATGAAAAAACGTTAGGGAAACCGGCTGGAAGTGATCTTCGGCAGGGAAATGTTACCTTACCTGTCGTGTATTTACTTGTACATGGTCAAAAAGAGGAAAAAGAGATCATCATCAATTATTTGAAGAGCAGGGGGACCAGCGGATCACTCCAGCAAGTGATTTCGATGGTTAAGAATTCAAGTGGGATTCCATTTACGATGAATTTAGCAAAGCGCTATTTACAGAAAGCATTGCAAGCGATTGAACCCCTCCCAGCAATCCGACAAAAACAGTCCATGTATGAGATTACTGAATTTGTCCTCCAACGTTCATACTAGTCGGTTTGTTCTCGCAAGTTTTGCTTTTTTCTGTTAAAATCAGTTTTGTAGTCCAAGGACTGCTAATCTGTACATATTGTAGGGTGATCAATGATGGAAAAAACATTTATTATGGTGAAACCAGACGGTGTGCAACGTGGATTGATTGGGAATATTGTTTCACGTTTTGAGCAAAAGGGTTTTCAACTCGTTGCAGCGAAGTTGATGGTGATTCCAACCGAATTAGCAGAAATACATTATGGGGAACATCGAGATAAACCCTTTTTTGGAGAACTTGTTCAATTTATTACTTCTTCACCTGTGTTTGCGATGGTATGGGAAGGAGAAAATGTCATTCAAACCGCTCGACAAATGATGGGTGCTACCAATCCTGCTGAAGCGCTCCCTGGAACCATACGAGGGGATTATGGTGTTCAAGTAGGAATGAATATCATTCATGGCTCGGATTCCGCTGAAAGTGCTGAACGAGAAATCAACCTCTTTTTTGCGGAAGAAGAACTGGTTAAATACAGGAAAACAATTGATGAATGGATCTATTAAAAGAGTTCAGCCAAAGCTGAGCTCTTTTTTCCAGTTATTCATATCGGATCGGAGGGCGGAAATAGGAGTTGGATCTGTTTAGGTGTATAAATCTAAAACTAGTTTGTAATACAAACAAAATCTTCCGATCTGTTCCCAAAAATATGTTATGATATTCTACAAGATTTTTGGTTCCCTTTCGTACTTTTGAGCGATAAAATACAATAGAATGATGGTAGAAAGGTGAATAGAATGATGAGATATTTAACAGCTGGAGAGTCACATGGATCGCAATTAACCGTGATCATTGACGGTTTACCAAGTCATTTGCCGTTTTCAAAGGAGAAGATCAATTTTCAGTTGCAACGTCGTCAAAAGGGATATGGCCGAGGACGTCGCATGCAGATTGAAAATGATGAGGTTCAGATTGTATCAGGGGTACGATTTGGCAAAACAACTGGAGCTCCTGTGACGTTAGTGATCGAAAATAAAGATTGGAAACATTGGAAGAAAATCATGAGTGCTGAGCCCGACCCCGAAGATGAGGAGAAACGGCGTATTGCGAGACCGCGACCCGGTCACGCGGATTTAAATGGTGCATTAAAATATGATCATCGTGATATGAGAAATGTGCTTGAACGTTCGAGTGCGCGAGAAACTGCTGCCAGAGTGGCTGTTGGTGCGGTTGCCCGGCTTATTTTGGAAAGCTGTCAGATTCGTGTTGCTGGACATGTTCTTCGAATTGGAGAGGTGGAAGCGCAAAGGCTGGATGGATTATCGATGGAAGAGATCATTCAAAGATCAGAAGAGTCACCTGTTCGATGTCTAGATAAAAAAGCAGCTGAAGAAATGATGAAGTTGATCGATTGGGCGAAGAAGGAAGGCGATTCATTAGGGGGAATTGTTGAAGTCATGGTTGAAGGGGTTCCGGTTGGGCTCGGAAGTCATGTTCAGTGGGATCGTAAATTGGATGGAAGAATTGCACAAGCTGTGCTAAGTATTAATGCGTTTAAAGGGGTTGAATTTGGGATTGGTTTTGAAGCAGGAAAACGAGTGGGCTCAAAGGTTCATGATGAGATCGCTTGGTCAAAGGAGCGCGGATTTTATCGGTTATCCAATCGCTTAGGCGGATTTGAAGGGGGAATGACTACTGGAGAACCGATTGTGGTGCGAGGGGTGATGAAACCGATTCCGACGCTATATAAACCGTTGAAGAGTGTGGATATTGATCGTAAGGAAGAATTTGAAGCGAGTATCGAACGATCAGATAGTTGTGCGGTTCCTGCAGCGAGTGTGGTGATGGAGAATGTGGTAGCGTGGGAAATTGCCAAGGCTTTGCTTGAAAAATTCCCAGCCGATACCATGGATGAGTTGTTGGAGCAAGTTCATCGTTATCGTGAAAGAGTGTTGAATTTCTAATGATGGATACGCTATATGTTCAGACCCAAGATTCTACTTATCCCATTTATATTGGCATTCAAATCTATCCTCAACTTCCGTCTCTGTTGGAGAAAAATGGAGTGACTCCCGAGCGAAAGCTGATGATGATTACAGATTCGAATATTGCTCCACACTATGCTCATCGCGTTAGAAACATATTACAAAGCGCTGGCTACGAGGTTGGGCTATCGGTAGTTCCTGCGGGGGAGTCGAGCAAAAATTTACAGCAAGTGGGGCAACTGATTGGTGAATGTTTAAGATTTGGGATGGATCGAAAGAGTGTAATCTTGGCATTGGGCGGAGGGGTTATTGGTGATTTAGCCGGATTTGTAGCTGCCTCTTATATGAGGGGAATTGATTTTATTCAATTGCCGACAACCCTTCTGGCTCATGATAGCAGTGTAGGTGGAAAAGTAGGGGTGAACCATCCGCTAGCCAAAAATTATATCGGTGCGTTTCATCAGCCTTTGATGGTGGTATTTGAAATGGATGTGCTTACCTCTCTTCCCGAAAGAGAGCTTTATTCCGGCTTTGCCGAAGTGATCAAGCATGGGCTGATTTGGGATCGTTCCTTTGCAGAATGGTTGATGAATGCAAGTGATTCCTTGTTACACCGAGAACCTGAACAATTGCAACAAGCGATTTATCGGGGTTGTCAGATAAAAGCTTCCGTGGTATCACAAGATGAAAAAGAACTCGGACTGCGGGCCATCTTAAATTTCGGTCATACGATTGGGCACGCCCTAGAATCAGTCTCTCAATATCGTGTATATACACATGGTGAGGCGATAGCGATTGGGATGGCAGGAGCGATCCGTTTGAGCCAAAGATATTATGGATATTCCTTTGATCGAGTGAACTGGACGGAAGAGCTGATTCGTGCTTATCGGTTACCCGTTAAATATCATTATCCTTGTTCGATCGATGATTTGTTGTTCGCCATGCAACGGGATAAAAAAGTGAAAAGTGGAGAATATACGTTTGTATTGGCGAAAGAGATTGGGAAAGTTGAACTCGTTCGAGGAATACCTGAAAAAGAGATTCAAGAAGTTATTGCTCAGATACGAGGTGTCGGTTCATGAAGATAAGGGGAATTAGAGGGGCGATCACTGTATCAGCTAATGAGGAAGAGCAGATTTTATCAGCGACAAAGGAGCTGTTTATGCAGATTTGTGAAAAGAATCAATTGAAGTCGGAGGATGTGGCCAGTATTTTTATCACGGTCACGCAAGATTTAAATGCTGCTTTTCCTGCGAAAGCGATTCGTACCCTTCCGAATTGGGCATTGGTTCCTATTCTATGTGCTAATGAAATGGATGTGCCTGGTGGGCTTGAGAAATGTATTCGTCTGTTGATTCATGTCAATACCGATCTGCCCCAAGATCAAATTCAACATGTGTTCTTGAAAGAAGCCGTTGAACTACGACCTGATTTGATGAATGGAAGAAAATGAGATTGACAATCAAATTGTGACTTCGCTAAAGTTAAGATAGCTTAGGTCATGATGAGATGAGAATGGATAGTTGAGTGAAGCAGAGCTGAGGTAAAACATGCCGAAATGTCAGTCAAAGCGATCTGCTTTGACTTTTTTGTATTTTTTCGATGATGGATCGATCCCTCCATTCTCATAGAAACTCATCAAACTGAAGTGCAAAGCCATAACATCAATAAGGGGGAATCGATACATGGAAGTGTTATTACAGAAGGTTGTGAATGGTGCATCCTTAACCCAGAGTGAAGCCAAAGATGTGATGAATGAGATGATGTCTGGTCAGGCATCACCCGTAAAGATCGCCAGTTTTCTCACGGCTCTTCGCATGAAGGGAGAATCTGTGGAAGAGCTGATCGGGTTTACTGAAGCAATGCGAGCGCATGCGACACGCGTTCATCATCCATTATTTACGGATGCCGTCGATACGTGCGGGACAGGTGGCGATGGGTCAAATACATTCAATATTTCCACGGCAGCAGCCATTGTTGCTTCGGCAGCTGATGTTCCCGTTGCCAAACATGGGAATCGTGCTGCATCCAGCAAATGCGGAAGCGCAGACGTTTTGGAAGCTTTGGGAATTGACATCGAATTTGATGCTAAGTCTGCGGAGCGTTTGTTTTCTAAGACGGGAATCTGTTTTCTGTTTGCACCCTTGTTTCATACCGCAATGAAGCATGTGATGCCGATTCGGAGAGAACTAGGTTTTCGTACGTTCTTTAATTTGCTCGGACCTTTATCCAATCCGGCGGGTGTCACTCGACAGTTATTAGGGGTCTATGATCCCAAACTGACTCCTGTCATCGCCGAAGTACTTTCGGCGTTAGGAACGAAGAAAGCATTGGTTGTTTCTAGTTATGATGGACTGGATGAGATTTCAATTGCGGGAAGAACCCGAGTGAGCGAGTTGAATCAAGGTAACGTCGTCACTTATGAGCTGGATCCGGAACAAGTAGGATTAACCGCTGGCAAGAAAGAAGAGATGATCGGTGGAGATCCGGCGACAAATGCGGCGATCATACGGCGTATCTTGGAAGGAGAAAAAAGTGTTGCCCGGGATGTTGTGGTTTTGAATGCGGGCGCTGTGCTATATATCGCGGATCGCGTAGAGAATATAGAAGAAGGCGTACGAATGGCTGAAAGGCTAATCGATCAAGGGAAAGCGCTGCAGAAGTTGACCGAAATGATTGAAACGGCAAAGGAGGTTTCAAATGTTTCTGGATAAGATTGTGAAAACAAAGAAACAGGAAATCGCACGTCTTAAACAAACTATTTCGGATAAACATTGGGCGCAAGCCAAACAGCTTGCACCCGTTCGTTCGCTATCCTCTGCGATCCGAAAAGAGGGAAATTCAATTATTGCGGAGGTCAAGCCAGCTTCTCCATCCAAAGGGGTGATCCGTCAACAAGTTGAGCCGGTGAAAATCGCTAAAGCATATGAACAAGGGGGGGCGCGCGCGATTTCGGTGTTAACCGATCGGACTTACTTTCATGGGGAAAATGAATCGTTGACCAAAGTAAAAGAAGCTGTTCATATTCCGGTTCTTCGGAAAGACTTCCTATTGGATGAATGTCAATTGGTGGAAAGCCGGTTGATTGGGGCGGATGCGATATTGTTAATTGTGGCGATTCTCGATCATGATCGATGTACAAAGCTTTGTCAAATTGCTCATGAACTTGGAATGGAAGTATTGGTCGAAATTCATGATGAGCGGGAAATCGAGACGGCTCTTCACTGTGGAGCCGATGTGATTGGGATCAATAATCGGAATTTATCAACGTTTGCAACGGATTTAGCGACAACGGAACGCCTTCGCCCGGCCATTTCAACTGATCGCCCAGTGATTACGGAAAGCGGTATTCATTCCTTGGAAGATATCGAACGGCTGAAGCGAACGCAGGTAGACGGGATGCTGATCGGTGAGTATTTAATGAGACAAGAGGATCATCAGCGAGCTGTTGAGGAGCTGTTATCCGGTGGTGTCAAGTGAAACGTACGACCGTGAAATTCTGTGGTCTTCGCTCTTCTTCGGATGTCAAAAAGGCAATCTCTTGTGATATCGATGCGTTAGGATTTATTTGTGTACCGAATCGAAAACGGACCGTTAAGGAGATCGAATTAAAGAAGATGCTTCAGCTCGTTCCTCGTGATTTTACTACGGTGGGAGTTTTTATGAATCCGACATTGGAGACAATCGATCGTTGGCTCTCCATGTTCCGCTTTTCAGCGATCCAATTGCATGGTGAAGAATCTCCCTCTTTTTGTCGGGATCTCAAGTGACGATTTCCATAGGTTCAAATGATTAAAGTATTTCATGTCGATCACAAATTGGAGGTTGGGGAGATCGAATCGTATTTTGATTGGATCGATGTTGCGTTATTTGATTCTATGTT
>JANWJM010000023.1 GCA_025449475.1 Thermoactinomycetaceae bacterium | reverse complement strand
GGAAATAACCATTTTTTTCGATTATATGGACAATTGCTTGGGAAACTCCATTTCAACTCGAGACGGTCGCTGCGAGAATACACATTATTTGATCAATGGAATGAAGGAGAGATCTATCAGAGTGATTTCTCTTTAGTGGATGAACATTTACTGAAGAAGTGGTTTATGTATATTGAACAAATTGAATCATTTGAAAAAACAACAAATTCTTATGGATTGATCCATAATGATCTTCACTTGGATAATTTCCTCATGACAAAACAAAAAGAGTTTATTCTGTATGACTTTTCAAAAGCGAAATATCATTGGTATACGTATGATATCGCTGTTACTATCTTTCATATCATAGAAAGTTATCAACCAGAAGATAAACAACAATTTTTAGAGCATTGTTTGCTCTCCTTTATGGAAGGATATCTCTCCGAGTCCAGTTTGGATGAAGGCTGGGAAGAGCAAATCCAATTTTTCCTTGATTTTTACCAATTGTTCAAGCAGATTGAGGAAATTGTTCGCTATGATCCGCTGAAATTACATACTTCATAGAGCTCAAGCCAGATGGGCTCTATTATTTTTGAGATGAAACCTCGGTCTTTCAAACGAGACCGAGGTTCTTTCGGTTGTTTTCACGACGAATGGGAGCCCCATTCTTTGGCAACTACTTGTACCTGGTTGGAGGGTTTCGCTGAGCTCTTTTTCGCTCTGGCCTCTTTAAGAAAGGTAGCAAGGATCAAGGCCAATGCGGCGATCCCTGTTGCCACCCAAAAGGAGTCGTTCATCCCTTTGATCGTGGCATGGATCATCATTTGTTGTTTCCATGTAGCCCAATCAACGTAGGGAGAGAGAACAGTTGAGTGAATCATCTCCTTTGCATGCAATTGCGATCGAGTGGACATGATGGAGATCATCAACGATCCCCCAAAAGCGCCGGATACTTGTTGAAGCGTCTGATTCATTGCTGTGCCGTGTGGATAATCTTGTTTCGATAAACAATTAAGTCCCGTCGTTATCACAGGCATCATCACCATCGAAATCCCAAGCATTCGAAGAGAATAGATCATGATCAATGTCAAATAGTTGGTCGAAGCGCTGAATTGTGTGAAGAAATAGGTGGTAATCAATACAATCGACAATCCGGTCATCGTTAGGATCTTCGCGCCATAGCGATCGAAGATTATACCGGTGATCGGTGACATGACAGCCATGATCAATGCACCTGGTAACATGAGTAGCCCTGACTCAAGTGGGGTGAACCCTCGAATATTTTGTAGATAGATGGGCAATATCAGCATCGCAGAAAACATCGAGATAGACAAAGTTATCGAAATGGCTGATGACAAGGCATACATCGGTGAACGATAGATACGAAAATTTAGCATGGGTTTTTCGATTCGGTGCTGACGCCAAATAAAAAGCACCGTAAAAAAGAGACCGATGATAATAGTAGAAATGACGACTGGTGATTGCCATCCTTCGTTCCCTGCTGAACTAAACCCATACAGAACGCCGCCAAAGCCAATCGTTGATAAAACCAAAGAGAGCCCATCCATGTGAATATTGGCTTTTTCTTTGCGATCGTGCAATTTAAAAAAGGCGAGGAAATAAATCAACAACACCAGGGGAGTCAACATCAAAAAGAGGGCTGACCAATGATAATGCTGAACCATCCAACCTGAAAGGGTAGGACCAATCGCCGGTGCAAAAACCATCACAAGCCCAAAGAGCCCCATCGCTGATCCACGTTTTTCAATGGGAAAAGTAGTTAACAGTACATTCATTACCAATGGCATTATCACTGCTGCTCCTACCGCTTGGATCAAGCGAGCAATAAATAATACCAGAAAATTGGGAGCAAATCCCCCAATCCATGTACCGATCGCGAATAAACCAATGGCGCATAAATACAAATGCCTTACGGAATATTTTTGAATCAGAAATGCAGTGGCGGGGATGACCATTCCATTTACCAACATAAATCCTGAAGATAGCCACTGAACGGTTGGTGCACTCACTTTCAGATCGTTCATAATCGCTGGCAATGCATTATTGAGCAATGTATTGGTGAGGATGGCCATAAAAGCCCCCGTCATAAGGATAGCCATCATCCCATACGACGGTTTGGTTTCCTTCTTCATTTGCAAAAATCTCCTTTTTCATGGTCAGTTGCTATTGATCCAATCTATTGGATAAGCTCTTTCATCATCATGGAAAAAGGAAGGCTCTGACACTTTCATGTCAGAGACCCTTCCGATGCAACTGTTAATGATTATTCTCTTTTACTCGAGTTCCGCTGTGTTATTCAATGGCGAGGTTTGGCTCTGCTTCGCTTCTTTCCATACTTTTCTCAGTGTTTGTAAGAAGAGCTCGGTAGGCTGAGCTCCAGAGAGCGCATATTTTTCATTGAACACAAAAAAAGGGACACCCTTTACATCCATTTGAGCAGCAGTCTGAATATCATGCTGAATCTCTTGTTGATACTGATCAGACTGTAAGATCTGTTCGACACGAATAGGATCCAAGTCGACTTCACGCGCCAGCTCGATCAATGTTTGAGGATCACTGATCAATTTCGATGCTGTAAAGTAAGCATAGAAGACACGCTCAACAAACTCTTTCCCTTTTCCTTGTTCTCCAGCATACTTGGCAATACGATGTGCATCATACGTATTGGTATATTTCATGGTATCAAAACGATAAGTAAGTCCTACCGTTTCCGCTTGAGCAGCTACCTGTTCATTGAGTGTTCTGGCTTGCTCAACCGATAGATGTTTCAACTCAGAAAATATCTCATAAAAACTTTTCTCAGCTTTGTATTCTGCCCTTGGATCTAACTGATCGCTTCTATATTCAATTTTGACCTCATGACCATGTTCAAACTCATCAATTGCCTGCTCTCACCTTCGCTTGCCAATATAGCAAAAAGGGCAGACAAAATCTGACCAAACTTCTATTCGCATCGTATATGACACTCCCTATCTATTTTTCTTCCAACATCCTTCCTTCTCTCTTCCCTATTCTTGCGTAAAAAAAAACCAAACCAACCCATCCTCGCTTCAAATTCCGTTTATCGTAAATATTTTATCTTTCTAAAGAGTCGATTGATTTTTCCCATAAAATATGGTTTCCTAAAGATAATGTGACGGTTTAGTCTACTGAGAAGTAGCAGTTGCTTCCTCAATAGGCTCGGCGACTACATCAAGTAGAGGCAAAATGATTAGCAAAGAGCGCAAAAACGGTCGTGTGTATGTCAAAGGAAAGACCTTGCTCGCTGAACAGACAAACGTTGAAATGGACCCTAATGGTCAATTTATCAACATCCTCGTAACGGATGGCAATGTCGTCATCCTGGGGGACATTGCCGACAAATGCCAGATTGAGACCAGGCAATCTGGTGACATCACCATCAAGGGGGATTGCAACGGCAAATGCAATGCACATAGGGGCAACATTACCGTCGACAATAACGTTTTCGGCGAATGCAAAGCCTTGTTTGGTATCATCGACATCGGCAATAAGCTATTTGGACGAGCAATCGGCTCAACGGTAAAAATCCACCAAGATTTCCAAGGCACTGCCATCGCAACAGTTATTCTTTTCCGCGATGGGATTTTGAGCACCAAAGGTCTTCAGGCGATGCCTGTTGGTCTAACAACCCGTAGAGGCTCTCTTGAAATCACGAGGGTTGATAAAACCCTTTGGACAGCAGTCCACACTAAGACGAGCACTACTTACGAAGTAAAGTTGTTGCCCAACAACTACCAGCTGCAAATGAGCCAGATGATGGAGGATCGCCCTTAAGATTTGCATCCCGAATTCTAAATAGAATTCGGGAGTTTTTTTTAAAAAATAGAATCACCTAAGCGACCTTTCTTTTATAATCAACCCATAACCAGACGATCAAAATGATCAGCAATAACGTCATGGCCGCAGGAATCATCCATAACATTGAGGAATCAACGTTCCAACCGATTATCATAACAACAAGGGACATGATGGGAGCCATCACATAATAACCCCGTGCCTGATAAAACCAACCATAAGGGAAAAAATGTGCACCTGTAATCACGGCAAAGACCATCAACATTTTATCGGGATCATCGATCAATGTCCAAAAGACCAGCGGAAAGTAGATAAATTGGGCAAGATTTAAAATAAAGCCTAATCCTCTCAATGGGTGCCCTTGAAGCTTCCAATCGGCTCGAATCAATCGCGAGAATCCAATTGCCAATGGGAATAACAATCCCGTCAACATCAACAAGATAGCATTTTTTATTTGTACATCAAGCGCTTGTCGATAAACCATTCCATAGACAAGCCACAGAACCCATCCCGAAAGTAAAAAGGAGATCCCGTTCTTCCCTCGAATTGAACACTCACGTCTTAATTGATCAAGATTCAAACACTTCCCTCCCCTCTATATTATGATCGCACAAAGCTACCCATTTTTCAGGTTCAATTTAATTTTTCTGCCTCTTAATAGAAAGATATTGATTCCATTGTATAATTTTTGACCTGAAAAAGAAAAGACAATTCACCGAACGGCAAATTGCCCACTATTCCAACCATCCTCTTTTCTTATATCAGATTGATCCAAATCTGAACCGCCGTTGCTGAAATGATGATCGCTAGAATGATTTGAAGGAGTTTGGTATCCATCTTCTTCCCGATCATCCCTCCCAGTGGGGAAGCGATGAGACTGGCAATCACCATGATCAGTGAAGGCAAGAGTTCGACTTGCCCAGTTGTCACCTTTCCAATCGCTACACCGATCGACGAGATACATGTAATGGCTAATGAGGAAGCGATAGTCATTCTCGTTGGGATTTTTAGAACGACAAGCATAATCGGAACCAATAAAAATGCTCCCGCCGCACCAACAATCCCAGAAACCACCCCGACCAATAAAGAGAGCATCACAGCAAGTCCTTTGTGAAATGTGACCTGATCCAATGAACGATCATCCAATCCTTTTGAAGGAAAAAACATCATGATCGCTGCCAATAGTGCGAATAGACCAT
>JANWJM010000022.1 GCA_025449475.1 Thermoactinomycetaceae bacterium | reverse complement strand
TTACCAAAACGGGGATAGTGATGGGATCCGTACACTACTTTTCTCCTGAACAAGCTCAAGGAAAACAAGTCGATTTCACCACCGACTTATATTCGCTTGGAGTCGTCCTATATGAAATGGTAACGGGTCGTCCTCCTTATGATGCACCTGAACATATAGCCGTTGCACTTATGCATATACAAAGCGAAATCCCACATCCTAAGGAACATAATCCGGACCTGCCCGATGCTTTAATCGATATCATCAAAAAAGCCATGGCCAAACAACCGAAAGATCGCTTCCGATCAGCGATGGAGATGAAACAAGCCCTACAGTCAATAAAAACAAACACTCCACCCGTTATGCAAACAGACGAACCCTTTACTACACCACCAGCAGCACAAAAAACAAAAAAACGAATTCCAAAGATCGTATGGGGTATAACTACGTTCGCATCGATCCTGCTTATCACCCTATTCGGTTATTCATATGCAGAAGCCAACTTTTTCAAAAAGGAATCCCCTACATCTAAGATGCAAGACTTGGAAGAGCCAATAACACATACGAATCCACCTTCACCGGTGCAACCTGAAAAACCAGTAATCAAAGAGGAGCCACCAGTACATAAAAAGGAAAAAAAACCGCAACAGGAGAACAAGCCGCACGAAAAAAAGTCAGCGAAAAAAGGAGACTTTATCATCTTCATTGGTTCTTTTGAACAAAAAGAAAACGCTGAACGCCTTTCCAAGCGACTAAACGAAAAAGGAATCCAGACAAACATCCAGCAATCTATCGTATTCGGCAAAACCATGCATCGCGTGATAGGGGGAGAATTTGAATCGCGCCAAGAAGCCGAACAACAACTCGACAAAATTAAGCAATCGGGAATCAAAGGTACGAGTGATGCGATCATTGTAAACTTAAACGAACTGAAAAAGTAAGTTAAAAAAGCTGTCTCGCACCGTGACAGCTTTTTTAACGTTTTAGGTAGGGACTCACTTCTTTCACCACCTGGGTCATCCTCCTTGCGCAATACTCAGACTGATCCTTCGCAATCTCATTCTGAGTAGATAACGCAAAAGTTGTTAAATCCGCTTCACACTGCTTTAGCGTCGCCAACAAAAGTAACGCTTGATTTCTTTTTGGCACCTCCAATTGATCATCATATAAATCAATCTGAAGTTGTCCCATCGAATCAACCTGTCCTAAAAAAACCTCTTCCAGTTCAACCCCCAACTTCTCCAGTTCCCGATGGATCCATTCCTGTTGAAATCCACTGGCTAATAACCCTTCGCTCATCATCTTACCATCCATAATCACCGTCTTAGGTTCATCCTCTGAACCAACCGTGATATCTAAATCCTTTGCAGTTAAAGGTCGATTCTCCTTCTTTAGCAGCACACTCATGTCTCCGCTTGGTTCCATCACTGCAAATTCAACATCTGCGACTTGAAACACATCTTTTTTGCGAAGGAGTTCCAACAACTCATCAGTAGTTATCCGCTCTTTTTTTAATTCATCTTCTAAAATCTTTCCCTTCTGAATCAACACCGTTGCTTTGCCATCGATCAAATCCCTTGCTTTCTTGCTCTTCAGCTGTAAAAATTCGATTCCAAGTGACACCCCTCCCCACACCAATAATGAAATGATCCCTAAATGCCAAGAACTGTCCAATTCCAAGGATACATAGGCCGCCAAACTACCAATCGTAATTCCCGTAATATATTCAAATAAAGATAACTGCGAAACTTGTCGTTTTCCAAGCATTTTTGTAATCAAAAACAAGATCACGACCGCTACGAGTGTTCGGATAATCACTTCGATCCACGTAGGCATATTCGATCCTCCATAGCCTTTTAGCCTTTTAATGAAGAGTATAGCCATTTCTTCATTCAAAGATGTATGAAATCATCCAAACAGGAAATCTTACCTAAAAACCGAACGAAAGGAAGAGACTCAATGACAGTCGCAACGGATGTAAAAACATGTCTTGCTCAACTCAAAAGTGCACAAGCGAGTTTAGAACAATTTGCTCTTAGCACTCAAAACCAACAAGCCAAACAAACTTTTACACAAGCAGCACAAACCACCGAACAAGTCATCCAACAAGTTGAAAATCGGGTACAGCAACTCGAACAAGAAGAACCACAATACAAAGGATTTTAAAAAGCCATGCTGTAAAGCATGACTTTTGCCCTAACTATCCTTCAAGAGTTTTACAGAAACCCATCCTCGTACACTATTGATCAGCCAAAGCTGCGTACATCTTTTTAGATCGTCCTTTGTTAACACCCTTTCTCGAACTTCCCCCTTTTCCAGGAGCTCTTCACGAAATGTTCCAGCAAGTAATCCACTTGACAGAGGAGGTGTCCATTTTTCTCCATTTAATTCAACAACAAGATTTCCTATCGAAAACTCGGTCAATTCCCCTTCTTCATTCCACATCAGAACATCAAAAACATCGGTATATTCATTGCGGATCGACTCAATCTCCATCCGATTTGTCGTCTTATGATACAAAAAGCGGTTCTCTTTAGAGATGGGACGTCTCGCCAAGCGAACAGGATAAACCTTCTCCTTGAAGTTCAATAATACATCCTTCTCAATCTGAATGCTCCCATCTTGATGTACCAACAATCGAACCTTATAAGCTCCCTTGGAATAACATTTCGCCCAATCCTTTAATCGCCTTTTGATCTCCCGAATCGAGATTCGAAAATCAAAATATGCTGCTGAAAGCTGCAACCTCTTTAAATGACGCTCTAATAAAAACCACTCACCATCCTTTAACAACATGCTCTCAAGCAGCGCAAATGACGAGGGAAAAACATCATTTAAAATCATTGCCTTATGTAAAGCCTCTTCATACTCACCTTCCACAGAAGAATCCCACGTTATCCCACCACCAACACGGTAGTTCGCCATATTCGCCTTCCGGTCAATGATAACCGTTCGTATTGGCACATTAAAAATCACCTCTTTCTTCGGAGTCATATAACCAATCGCTCCACAATATACCTCTCGCGGACCATCCTCTAATTCAGCAATCTTTTTCATCGTACTGATCTTCGGCGCACCCGTAATCGATCCGCTGGGAAAAAGTGCACGAAAAACTTGTTCAAGAGTCGTCTGGGGTTTCGTGATTGCCGTAATGGTTGACGTCATTTGGAAAACAGTTGCATAGCTTTCAATATCAAATAATGAAGCTACCTTTACACTGCCCGCTTTAGCAATAGAAGCTAAATCATTTCGCAATAAATCAACAATCATTGCATTTTCCGCACGATTTTTTTCTGAATCATAGAGCCACTTTTCATTTTTTCGATCCTCCGTATAAGACCTCCCTCTCTTCATCGTTCCCTTCATGGGGCGCGTTAATATTTCCTCTCCATCCCAATAAAAAAATACTTCAGGCGAAATCGATAAGATCTCAAACCTGCCTGTGTCAAGATAAGCATGATACCCTTTGTTTTGTGCTTGCCTCAATTGTTGATAAAAAGCATATCCATCTCCATCAAAAGACGCTTGGAGAGGCATCGTATAATTGACCTGATACGTCTCTCCATTGTGAATCGCCTCTTTGATCCGATGAATACTTTCTTCATACCGCAACTTATCGATTAGAGGTCGCCACTTGGAAACCTTAAAAGATGACTCCTTGGATCCCCTTCTTCTCTGACTAGGTTGATCAAAAAGCCCAAACCAAAGTAAAGGCATGTCACCATAACAATGAACCGTAAAAAGGGGATGAAATGCGCTTGCTGCCTCATAAGTCAAATAACCTGCCGCGTAATAACCCTCATCCACCGCCTTTTCTATCTTTTGAATCGCTGGAATCACTTCTTCCATCTTATAAGCTGTGATCACGTTTTTCGGATCACTCAAACATATCGTTAAATCGTGGAATTCACGATTCTTGGGATTCACAAAATCAAACTGCAAATAGGGACTCATCTGTTCTCTTCCTTTATTGAATAATTTTTGGTCCGATTCACCTCATCCCATTGTAAAATGAACAAACATCATGAGCAAACCTCTTTAAGTCCCTTCTAACCAAATAAATAGGGACAATCCGAACAAGACTCCCTACCATTACCTCTCCTTACTACATCAATATTGCTTCTATTATTTTTACTATTCCGAAATTTTGCTTCAAATTTTATTTCCCTTTTTCATTGATATATGATAAGAATAAAGAAAATAAAAACAGCCCCATTGGAGGAATAACATGCACAATAGTGAGCTGCCAGGTGTGATTCATGCGAGTACTTGGTTTGCCCCAGTCCTTATTCCCTTAATCGTTTTCTTTGCATCAAAAGAAAAAGAAATTAAACGATTATCCCTCCAAGCATTGATCTTTCATTTGCTTATTAGTGTATTGATTAGTATCTCTTACTTCTTGACACTCACAATCATCTTAGCCATCGTTGGGATTCCTTTACTTCTCGGATTTGGCCTCATCGCATTTATCGTCCCAATCTTGGGAATCATCAATGCTATTCAAGGTCGTTATTTTGAATATCCGATTATTGGTTCGTTTATTAAATAAAGCGCCGCATTCTTGGCGCTTATTTCATCAACTTCTTCATGGTAATCAATAATTCATCAATCACTTCAGGTTCTCCCTGCTCAATTCGATCAACCACACAGCTTCTCATGTGATGTTCTAATAGAAGTCTTCCAACACTATTGAGTGCTGATTGAACTGCTGCAATCTGATTTAACACATCATCACAATAGGTATCTTTTTCAATCAACCCTTTGATCCCTCGAATCTGCCCCTCGATCCGGTTTAATCGTGTTATCAAATTCCGCTTCACTTTTTCAGAATGATGACTTCTCTTCTCGTTTGTACGCAATCCATCCTTTGACTTCATTCAGAATTGCAGCCCCTTTCCCAAATTAAGATCATTCTGCCATCATAACCCGTATTCGTCCTTTTAATCTCCATCTATATTTTTCCCGAATCGGATCACTTGAAAAACATCCCTAAACGGCAGTATAATGTGTGATGAAAAACAAACATTGATCAACATCTACATATCGATAAGCGATGAGAAGGAAGAGTACATATTGTGGAACTCACAGAGAGCTTGGATGGTGGAAACAAGCAGCAGAAGCAATATGGAATGGCCCTTCGAGCATCAAACCGAACCGGACGCAGTAGGCTTTGACGTATTCCTACGTTATTAGGAACCCTTATCCCCTTGATAAGGATTGAGTGATCTCAGCATTGAGATAACTAGGGTGGTACCACGGTTCAGTCGTCCCTAAACGATGACTGAACCTTTTTCTATGTAAAAGAGGAAGGTGATAAACCATGGCGATTGTCTTTTCAGGTATTCAACCTAGCGGAATGTTAACCTTGGGAAACTATGTCGGCGCTATTCGGCAATTTGTATCCTATCAAGAAAAACATCAATGCTATTTTTGTATTGTGAATCAACATGCCATTACAGTTCCGCAAAACAGCGAAGAACTAAGAAAAAATAGCCGAAGCCTTGCAGCCATCTATCTTGCAGCAGGTCTTGATCCGGAGAAAGTCGTCCTATTCATCCAATCGGAAGTACCAGCACATGTACAATTGGGATGGATTTTGCAAACTCTCTCCTACGTCGGGGAACTTGAACGAATGACGCAATACAAAGACAAATCACGTTCCCAAGGCAGCTCCATTCCTGCTGGATTATTGACCTATCCACCATTGATGGCAGCAGATATTTTACTATACCATACTGACATCGTTCCAGTCGGAATCGATCAAAAACAACATATCGAATTGACACGAGATTTAGCAGAACGATTCAATAACCGATATGCGCCTGTCTTTACCATCCCAGAAATTCAACTGCCAAAAGTAGGAGCAAAAATCCTATCCTTGCAAGATCCCAGTAAAAAAATGAGCAAATCGGATCCTAATCGTCTAGGCACCATCTCCCTTTTGGATCCGCCAAAAGAAATTGAGAAAAAAATTAAACGAGCCACTACGGACTCCGATACACGGATCTACTATGACCCTGTAAACAAACCAGGCATTTCAAATCTTCTAACCATCTATTCGGCACTTACCCATAAAACCATCGATGAGATTGAAAAAGAGTATCAGGGGAAGGGTTATGGGCATCTAAAAGTGGACCTAGCAGATATCATCGTGCAAGCACTCTCACCGTTACAAGAAAAATACTATCACTTGATTGAAAGCTCAACCCTTGATAACATTCTTGATCGGGGAGCTGAAAAAGCAAACCAAGTGGCTACCAAAACACTATCAGCAGTCGAACACGCCATCGGACTTTCCCGTAAATAGCACCAGAAGTTGACGTACGCAGAAAAATATGATTCGCTATATATAGCACATATTGATATGTCTACCTGCAAAAGAGTAGGCCTCGCCACCAGCCAATGGCTGGAGTCCTAAAGAGGAACCCTTCCTAAATGTATCTCTGTGCAGCCCTTGTTGTAATACTTGGGAAAGTGACAATTTTGTCGCTGTTTGTAACGGGTCACCGCCCTTTGCAAGCAGACATCGACAATGTCCTTTCGGAGTGCGCGAAAAGACTGCCGCCAGAGCAACACGAAACATTGAAGTTTGCGCTGTTTGACTCAGTGCGATGTCAAATTTTTAAGTTTGACCCTCATTCCCTCGTAGAAAATACGTTGGAAACTCTCTGGACAAAAAGGGTCGAACTTAGAGATCGCATTGTCGACCTTCTGAAATGTCAAAATTACAAAACCGTTTCTGAAGTTATCAAAGCACTAAATATTGTTCCGAAAGATCGGCTCTTCTTTGAAGAAGCCCTCTATAGTGCCTTTTTGCTTACCTTTTTCGGTGAGCTTGAAAAATTGAAAGTTCCCTTTCTCGAATTTTCTAGCTCCTATTCAGAGGTCTGTCTCTTTCAAACCATTCCCTCAGCGCAAGAATGGGCAAATGAAGGTTTTCCAGAAAGTGAGCGATTGCTCCACCGATGGCACGTCAAGAAGACCGCGAAAAAAATCGTTGATCTTCTTCAACAAAAATTAGAGAAGGCTGGAGTTCCTTTCAATCTGCAAGAGATCACATCAGAAGATGACGAACGTCTCTACGTGATCAAGATCTCCTAGACCAATGTAGCTCGCGGTTCTGGCGCACCGCGAGCTACATTGCGTTGATTATATATGTCATCAGATGCTTTCATCAGTGCGATCTCTACTAAACCTTCCTTCCATCATTCAATCTTAGAAAATTTTTCATCCCATCCATTCCATGATATAATATTTGGTATGTCAATTTCCATATCAAATAGGAAGTGATGAGCAATGCCAGCAGAAAACAACGCCTATCAAATCCTTTTATACTATAAATTTGTTCCAATCAAAAATCCAGAACAATTTGCTAAAGAACACCTTGACTTATGCAATCAGCTCCAGTTAAAGGGTCGTATTATTGTTGCGCCTGAAGGCATCAATGGAACGGTCTCTGGACTCACTAAAAATACAACCGAATACATGAATATTATGCATGCCCATCCCTTATTTCGGGATATGACCTTTAAAATCGATCCATATCATCAACATGCGTTTAACAAAATGCATGTTCGTCCGAAAAAAGAATTAGTCACCTTTCGCGTAGAAAAAGCACTGAATCCAACTCAAAAAACGGGAAAATACTTATCACCCAAGGAATTCTATGAACTTCTGCAACAAGATGATGTCATCGTGTTAGATGGAAGAAATAACTATGAATATGATATCGGGCACTTTCGAGGAGCAATCCGACCAGATGTGAACAGTTTTCGCGAATTTCCTAAATGGATTCGCAAAAACATGAGC
>JANWJM010000021.1 GCA_025449475.1 Thermoactinomycetaceae bacterium | reverse complement strand
TGCATTATATCCCTCTCCATGAAAAAAAACCTGCATCTGAGATAACGATGCAAGCTTTTCAACTTTTTATTCACATTAATTCTTATTTTTTCGCCAGATTTACTAATGCCGCAAATGCTTTTTCATCAGATACGGCTAATTCAGCAAGCATTTTACGATTAATTTTTACACCCGCTGTTTTCAAACCATGTATAAATTTATTGTAGGATAGACCATATAATCTCGCTGCAGCATTAATACGCATGATCCATAACTTTCGGAAGTCACGCTTCCGTTGTCTCCGATCGCGGTACGCATACATTAATGATTTCATAACTTGTTGTTTGGCTGTTCGGAATAGTCGATGTTTCGAACCTACATAACCCTTGGCCAGTTTTAGAACTTTTTTACGACGAGCTCGTGTCACTGTGCCACCTTTTACTCTTGGCATCATAATCCCTCCTCAACATCTAGTCGCCTTACTTATATGCAATCATTGATTGAATCCGTTTCACATCGCCTTTTGCCATTATGGCTGATTTACGAAGTCTTCTTTTACGTCTCGACGATTTCTTTTCCAATAAATGATTGGCATTCGCGTGATTCCGTTTGATTTTTCCTGAACCCGTTTTGTTAAAACGCTTAGCTGCAGATCGATTTGTTTTCATTTTTGGCATTGTAAACTCTCCTTCTAATTCCTACTGTCGCGGAGATAAAATCATCACCATTTGCTTTCCTTCCAGTTTCGGCTGACGTTCTACTTCTGAACAATCATTTACTTCATCCGCCATCCGAATTAAGATTTGCCTTCCGAGATCCTTATGTGTGATTTCTCTCCCCCGAAACCGAATGGTTAGCTTTACTTTATCCCCTTTTTGCAAAAACTTTCTCACATTCTTCAACTTCGTCCTTACATCGTTTTCCTCGATCGATGGACTTAAGCGGATCTCTTTAATTTGAATCACTTTTTGGCGTTTCCGAGCTTCTTTTTCCCTCTTGCTCTGTTCGTAACGAAACTTTCCATAATCCAAAATGCGACACACAGGTGGTTTGGCTTGTGGCGCTACATTCACTAGATCCAGATTGAGGTCTTGTGCCATTTGCAGAGCCTCTCGAATGGGTTTGATCCCCAATTGATTTCCATTGGGACCTATCAGACGTACCTCCCGCGCACGAATCGCTTCATTGACCAGGTGTTGTTCCTTGCTGATAACTTGCCACCTCCATAAAGATAAAATAAAAAGAGTGTGAGGCATTGAGCACCCACACTTACCATACCAAAAAAAGATATGTTTACAACCCAGTAACAGCCTATAGCGTCGACTAGGTGAGAAGCGGGTGCTTCTGCTTTCACGAATGAAGCTCATTTTACCATAAGAATAATTAATTTGTCAATAAAAATATCTCCTTGTGTTCGCAAACTATCATCCTGCACTCCAATCTTAAGCATAGCATGAAGGATTAAAAGGAAAAACATTTTGGACATCCTGTACAAATCGTGATTCGACCGTCAAATATTTGCAATAATGTCCGTATCACATTTTCATCAGGAGAGTTCGTATGTAAAACAACCTGTTCTGGTGCTGTGGAGATTAAAGCCCCAACAATAAAATCTTCTCCAGAGAATGACTGACCCATCATTTCATGAAAGGTCTTATCCAGTTCATTCACTTTTATGGGAGTGCCATCTTCTTTTAACAAGTGAAATCGCTTTCGATCTTTATGAATCACATGAACACAAAGAAAGCTTGATTTTTGAATGGATACAAAATATTTTAGTAATTCTATAAATTCCTTATATTCACGATCTAATAAATAATCATCAATCGCCTCTTGAATGATGCTGCTCAACCATTTCCGATAGGATTGTGTACGAAAACGAAGGTAACCATCGATGGCGAGACAATGATTCTCTTCCAAAAAACGACGAAGTGAATCCCTAAAGTGTTCTTTTTTTACTATGACTTCTTGTTTAGCATCTTTCAACAGTTGATCAATTCGTCCTTCAATTTCCTCCAGATCCTCTGGATAGGGAGATTGATACTGTTTATCGATCATCTGACGTTTCCATGTTTTTTCGATATGTGTAAAGAAAAAGTTCGAAATCACCTGACTGATTTTCAGGATCAATCGTTTTTTTTCATGCTTACGAAACCAACAACAAAAGACATATCTATCTCCCATCACTTTTTCATCCAACGAACAGACAACTTTTGCTCGCTGTAATTGCGCGATCATATCTCCCATCAACTGTTGAAAAGAGATACGTTCCTTTTTCGGATGACAAGGGATCGAAATAATAAAAGTCAGTGTTTGAAAACCCCCTTTTCATCATGATTATACTTAGTATATGGGATGAGAAAAGGGGATATACATTTCAGATAAAGAGATAAAGAATGCCCAGAAAAAATAAGATGAATGCCACATGACCCACCCATTGGTCAGTCATACTTCCCGTTTTAATCCGGATCCCGATCTTACTCAGGCTAATTTTCGTTGACAACGGCCAAAAGAAAGGGATTCCCGAAACGGTTAACGCATCTGTGATTAAATGAGACAGGTAACCGGCTACAAAAGGCCACATCAATTCCGGTGAGATTTGATGGACAATCCATCCTAAATAAAGCACCATCACCAGTGAATGAGTAACCGTTCGGTGTGGCGCAAACGGTACAATTCCAAAAAAAATACCGAGCAGAAGAACCCACAATGGAGTATTTGGTACAATAGCAAACAATGAGAATAATAAAACAGCAATTCCCAGATAGATCGCAATCCGCCCTTTTCTTGACATTTCCGGTAATAACATGCTTTGGATTTTGCTTTCCTCCGCATCAATATCTGGCAATAAAGAAGCAACAAATGAAACTGCTACCGTTGCGATAACATCGATCCAACTATCTGCACCTCCTAGATAAACAACTCCTATTCCTGTTGCCAAGCCAACTGCGCTATGTGTTTTTCCTGTCAAGACACTCTCCCCCGAATCTTTGATGTTTTTTATTATTATTTTATTAGAAAATCTAAGTTAATGGGAAAGATTTCGAATTCATTTAGAATGGTTTCGTTCTACACAAAAAAAGTACATCACGAAACGGATGTACTACAAGCTTCTGCTCAGTAGATGATTGAGTCGTTCGTGTTCCCCATTCTTTCCGTGTGAATCCAAGCAAGGATTCCGATCTGTCTAGTTTAATTAAGCATCACAAAGTCTTTTTCCACATGTTCACCATCGCGAAACACACGTAAGATCTCATATTTGGTATTTCGTTGAGCCGGAATTTTCCCAGCAGCACGAATGATGTCCAAAGACTGATTAATGTTTACCTTATAAGTCGTTCCGGCTGCAGAAACCACATTCTCTTCCATCATAGTACTGCCAAAATCATTACAACCAAAATGAAGCGATTTTTTCCCGATTTCAGGTCCCATTGTCACCCAAGAAGATTGGAGATTCGGAATATTATCCAACATGATTCGTGAGATCGCCACTGCCTTTAAATACTCCTCTGGCGGCAACTTTTCGCGTTTTAGATGGGTATTATCGGGTTGAAAAGTCCAAACGATAAAAGCGAGGAACCCTTTTGTCTCATCCTGAGCCTGGCGAATCCGAAGCAAATGCAAAACTCTTTCCTCGATCGACTCGCCAAAACCGATCACCATTGTTGCCGTTGTTGACATGCCGATTCGATGAGCAGTCTGCATCACATCCATCCAATCACGCCAAGATCCTTTTAATCGGCTAATCTTTCTTCGGGTGCGATCATCTAAGATTTCTGCACCACCACCAGGAATCGAATCAAGTCCAGCCGCCTTTAACTGGCGAAGCACTTCTTCCAATGATAATCCTGAAACTTCTTTGATTTTCAGGATCTCAACGGGAGAGAGTGAATGCATATGAATGGTCGGAAAGCGCTTTTTGATCTCTTTCAACAAATTCACATAATAAGAGAGAGGAAGATCTGGATTGGTTCCGCCTTGCATCAGGATCTCGGTTCCACCCACATCGACTGTTTCCTGTATTTTTTGGAAGATCTGTTCATGATCCAGGACATATCCTTCTTTTGAACCAGGCGGTCGGTAAAACGCACAAAATCGACAATACTTATCACAAATATTTGTATAGTTAATATTTCGACCGACGACAAATGTCGTAATTGGCTCTGGGTGTTTTTTCTCCATGATTTGATTGGCTGCCCAGCCTAATTTTTCGATTTCATCACTTTCCCAAAGAATGATTCCCTCTTCTAAACCTAAACGTTCTCCTCGTAAAGCCCGCTCCAATATTTGATCGATGGTCACTGCTCTTTCCCCCTGTCCATAACTCCAGATTTAATGTCACATCTAAGCTATATTTTTCGTTTTATGGTGATAATTTCTTCGGATGATAGACTAATGGACTCCAATCCCGTATTCGTGACGACATATGTATTTTCTAGACCGATCACGCCACGTTCAGGATAGACAAATTTCGGCTCAATGGCAATCACCATTCCTTCCTCCAGTGGCTCTTGAAAACCACGCGCTAAAATGGGAAATTCATCGACCTCAAGACCAACGCCGTGTCCCAAAAATTTTGCTTGATCCTCTTTATACCCCATGAAATATTCACTCAAACCCGCTTCTTCCACAAGCCGGCAAGCGGTTAGATAGAGCGTTTCCCAAGATACTCCAGGAGCAGCAATCTTCTCTACTTCACGCAGAATGCGTCGAGCAAGCTGATAGGCTTCCTCTAAATCTTGATCCAGATGATCAATGACAGCGATTCGGGTTTGATCAATAAAATAACCTTCACAAATGGTTCCAACGTCGAGTAGAATCGGTTCTCCTGCTTTCATTTTTTTGAATCCTGCACTTTGGGGACTTGCCACAGATAACCCTACTCCTCCTACAGGTCCATCGAAAGAACTGGGAACCGCTGCAGCAGCACCTGAACACACAATACCCAGTGATATTTCCTGGTTAAATCCACGGACACGATACAGGTTGGAATTGCCCTGAAGTCGCAATGCCTGTTCGATCACTGCCGCCAACTCGATCTCAGTCATGTTGGGGCGGAGAATCGCGGGAATGGATTCAATCACCTGATTCACTTTCTGAGCAGCTTTGCGAATATGATTGATTTCAAACTCCGATTTGACTGCTCGCTGCATACGAAGTTCAGCGGAGATATCAATGAGCTCAGCCTGTTTGAACAGGCGAAGATATCGTTGAACGAGTTGATACGGAACCACATCCAATTCAAACCCTAATCGTCTGATTACTCCATATTCTTTCTCGATGGTCTCTTTCAATTCTTTGCTTCTACCCAGTCGTTCCACGGGTAGGATACTCTCAAATCTTGCTCGTTCGGCGCTTTTCCTAATATACAATTTAGCCTGTCCATTAGCTGGAACGTATAATATTCCATTTTGCATGGTTCCAGACAAATAAAAAAGATCCACATTTTGTATAATGAGTGCACCATCCACATCTAATGCTTGTAGTCGCTTTTGAAAAACAGTCAAACGGTTACGAATCTCTTCAGCAGGTATTTTCTTCAATGTATGCATGATTTCATGGCCATCCTTTCCACGTCATTAAAGAGCAACTCTTCACACCCATTCTTAATAAGCGTATTCTTTATTCATTATACCCTTGACATACCTGTTAAAAAAGCATAAGAAAAAACCAACCTGATGATGCACGCACATCGGTTGGTTTCACTCTCTATTAGATTGGTGCCGCGAGTCGGACTCGAACCGACACGGTAGTTACCTACCACAGGATTTTAAGTCCTGAGTGTCTGCCTATTCCACCACCGCGGCATGGACTGGAGCGGATGAAGGGATTCGAACCCTCGACCCTCGCCTTGGCAAGGCGATGCTCTACCCCTGAGCCACATCCGCATGATATGGTGGTCCGAGACGGAATCGAACCGCCGACACGAGGATTTTCAGTCCTCTGCTCTACCGACTGAGCTATCGGACCTTTTGGCTGACAAAGAGCATTATATCATGTACAAATGCGATTCGCAAGAACTTTTTTTATTTTTTATTTCGGCGGTTTACTCCTTTTACGTAAATCGGAATCACATAATGACGGATGCGTTCCATGATTCTCTGCGCCTTCATTGGCTCATGTCCCCCTTTATCCGTATAAGCTAAATGTTCTTCCAATTCGTCCAAGTTAAGATTGGAGGTAAAGATAACAGGGAGATGTTCTGACACCCGATATTGCAAAATGGCTCCTAACACTTCATCCCTTGTCCAGGGCGTATTATATTCTGCGCCAATATCATCCAAAATCAATAATGTCGCTTTCTTTACCGCATCAATTTTCCGCTGGATGGCACCTGTACCGATCGCCGAACGAATCTCTCTCATAAATTCAGGCAAATACACCATATAGGAGTCGATGGAATGGTGCAACAACTCTTGTCGAATTGCTCCAGCGATAAAGCTTTTGCCCACACCCAATGGTCCATATAAATACAACCCTTTCGATGGCGGCTGTTTTTTCTCAAACTGCAAACAAAAATCAATCGATCGCTCAATTGCTTCATCTCGCTCGGGCGATTGCTCAATCGAACGAAAAGAGGCATTTAAAATATCTTTTGGAATATGATGGCTGCAAATCAGTCGTTCGCGCCACTTTTTTTCTTGTTCATGCAGCCATTTATGACAAGGTTTCATCGATAGCGTAATTGATCCGTTGTTTTCCCGCAATGAAGGAATATGCCCCTTCACCATATTCGGACATTGCATCAAGCTTTTGCAGCGAGCGCAATTTTCATGCTCTTGAATCATTTGATCAATTTGAAGATAGGAACGGCGTATTTGCTCATGGGAAATATCAGGGTACTTCTGTAAAAATGCTTGAATCTTGGGATGTTTCAGGATCTTAGCAAACATCGCATCCAACTTTTTGGGTGGAATCATCCTTGTTTCAAAGGGTTGGGGAAGATCTCCTAAACGATTCACTCAACTACACCCCCTTTTTTCTCCTCTCCCATAATGCCAATTTTTCATTGATTCGAGCTTGTTTTTCTTTCCATTCTTTACTGTTTTCCTTTGGACCAGCTATATGTTCCGGGTTCATTTGCTCGACAACTGCTTGAGGAATCGGCTGACTTCGATGATGCTGCTTACTCGTATCTTTTCGCCTTCCCTTGCTTTGTGCTTTTTTGCGTAATTCCCAACTTTCTTTCTTTGCTTGTGCAAATGCTTCATCCACCGTTCTCACACGCAAACGTTTCCAATGTCCAGCGATTTTTTCTACTAAAGCCCTCGGCAATTTATAGTTGTATTTAAGAAGTACATATTCGAGCAGAACATTAATTACACCATATGGAAGACCATAATCATGCACCAACGATTCGACAAGTTCTAAATCACTATCGGGGATTCTCCCGCCATCTTGATAAAAGGAGAGCAGTTCAACGGGTGAGAGCTCTGCGAGTTGTTGAAAATGTTTCTCTTCTTCCGTTAAGGGCTCCGTTTTCGCCGATTTGTTTTCAGCATCTTTCTGATGAGGATGATGGAGATTTGATCGCGCTTTTCCATAACCAAAACGATATTGATACTCTTCACGTACAAATTTCTTCAGACGAACTACATCAACTTTCCCTTGGCGCGTCACCTCAGGATTTTGCAATGCCTTCAGCAATCCCCAATCATCCAAACGATACAAATACTTAATCTCACTAAGTTCCGCCTCTAACTCTTTTGTCCATTCCTCATCTTTAATCAGAGAACCCAGCTGCAGCCTTACCGCAGTCAAATCATGATCATTCCATTTTGGAAACTTTCCTTCGTTATGAGTCTCTTCATCTTCTTGGTTTGTCCACAAATTCTCCCTTTCCAGTTTTGCGTATTGAGCCATCTCTTTGGGAGAAATGCTATTAAACACCTCTGGGTATGATTTCGTAATATCTACACGCTTTTTTGGTACTCGAGTCGAAATGGGAAGTAATTCTTCGCGAATTGAAACAAATTTTTCTTTTCCTAATTGATGATAGAGAGCCATACATAAAACATCACTCTGGAAAAATTTCTTTGGGGGTAAGGGAGGGATCAACTCATATTCAATGAATTGACGATGCTGATCATCGATCACTTGATATGTATTTAATAGACCTATACCTTCCAATAAAAATCTCGATCGGATCAATTCCTCTTCGGAAAAAGATAATAGTCCCGTTAAGAGTTGGTGGGATTGCAATTGATGGTCATTGGGCTGAGTTTGAAGCTGGTTAGACAGCGTAACATATAAGTCGATGGCATGCGGACCAACTAATGGCTGATACAAATGGGTCAAACTCAACAGATCCGAAGGTTGAATGGGCCGATCCGCCCGACAGGTCCAATGATCTATCATGAAGAGCCTCCTTGTGATATTGACAGGGTAGTTTGTTCATTTTAACCGAAGGAGCCCCAACATGACAAATCTGGTTTACCCGGTTTTGTTACTCAGAATCAATCGTTTTTTCATTTTTAAACGCTCCACGAGATTTGTTCAACAAATCTTCCAACTCATTGATAAAAACATTGATATCTTTAAACTGTTTGTAGACAGAGGCAAATCGAACATAAGCCACTTCATCAATATTAATCAAACGTTCCATAACCATTTCGCCAATTTCGGTTGTCGGCGTTTCAGGAACTCCGCTTTCTCGGATAGATCGTTCAATATCATTGACCATGTTTTGCAGACGATCAACCGAAACAGGACGTTTCTCACAAGCCCGTATCAAGCCTCTTAGAAGTTTATCTTTATCAAATTCCTCACGACTCCCATCCTTTTTAATGACAATCAATGGTTTTTCTTCAACCATTTCAAAGGTTGTAAATCGTTGTTCACATTGCTCACATTCTCTTCTACGTCGTATCACTTTTCCATTATGAACAGGTCGTGAATCTAACACACGGCTTCCGTTCCATTCGCAAAATGGACATCTCATCGATGGAATCCCTCCACTCGAACCGATTGATAATTTGTGTATAATGTATTATATATGGTTTTCATACCACACGTTGATCGATTAATCAAAAGAAAATCATGAAAGCAACTAAAGATAAGATTGTACTAAGAATTAGCATTGGATGAAATAAAGACTTCTATACTTGATCCAACATTTCAGACTAAAAACCAAGAAAAGCAACTATGTATTTTATTTTTTGAATAGTCCGTATTCTTATGATAAAAAAATTCAATCAATTGTATTGAATACAGAATTGAATTATGGTTATATAAAATTGGAACCTGTTTTGATTTGACGCTCGGTTGTAGCGTAGAGCTCCCTCTCCGGTTGAGCTTCGTGAAGCTCCCTGCTTGATCCATTCAATTTCTTTTTCGGTACAGTGAACCAGATGTTCACTGAGGGGGAAGTGTGTTTCCCTAAAATCAACTATTATCATTCCTATTGATGTGGATAGTGGGCAAATAACCGAATACCGTGTGGACGCAATGAGGATCTCCTGTTGGGTGTTGTTGGTTTGTCGTTTGGTCGATGAGAAATAACACCTGTTAGGGAGT
>JANWJM010000020.1 GCA_025449475.1 Thermoactinomycetaceae bacterium | reverse complement strand
TGTTGGTTACTTGCCGGCGCTTCCGTCAGCGCCGGTGCTGTCGCCACCGTCGGTGGCCGGCTTGGCGACGGCGCTGTCACCACCGTCGGTGGCGGCGGGCTTCTTCTCGCTGCTGTCCAGGAGGCGCTCCGCCACATGGGCTAGAGCAGCAGCGACTCTCTCAAGAGCCTTCCCGAAGAAACTCTTCATTTTACCTCCTTGTCTGTGAGGCTTCCACTTGTAGTGGATTGCTTCGGACAATGACCGAGCACCTAAATAGGTCCTCGATTTTATAATAACATACTTTATTTATTTTTCCTATTTCCACATCTCAGAATGTCGGCTCTTAGCTCATATCTCAAATAAAATATTCAAAAGAGTTAGTCAATCGCAGAAAAAGAAGGAAAGAGAGGAGATATCAGCATAGAATGAAATATGAAAGGAGTGATGAGATGAAATCACCACAAGAATGGAATGATGCGTATCTCACGGGAAAGTATCAAAACTTCTGGGGAATCTCTTATCCCTCACAAGAACTGGTCGCCTTTGTGGCTTCTCTCGACCTGAAACCATCAACCGTTGCGTTGGATGTGGGTTGTGGCGCAGGGCAAGAAGCTATTTTTCTAGCGAAGCAAGGGTTTACAGTGATTGGTATCGATCATAGCGAAGCAGCAATAGCGATTGCTGAATCAGCGGGCAAACAAGCGGGGGTCAACGTGGATTGGAAAATTGGCAATGTATTGGAGTTGCCGGTAGCGGATAAATCTGTGAATATGATCAACGATCGTGGATGTTTTCATCATATTCCGGATGAAAAACGCGCACAATATGCGGCTGAAATGGCACGTGTCCTACAACCAAATGGGAAAATGCTATTACGAGGTTGTCGAGAGGAGAAGAATGATCATTTTATCGCGGTAACCGCAGATGCCATTCACCATTTTTTCGCCCCCTACTTTACGATCAGTCCCATTCTGCCGATCGAACTTGCAAATAATGAGAAAAACAATTTACCAGCACATCTTGTGATCTTAACACGTCGTTCATCACATCAATGATCAAAAGGTATTAACAGACTGTAGACAGGATTTCCTAACCCACGTCCTGTATCGCATCCTTGGGTACATTTGCCTACAGTCTGCATCTTCTTATAGCAGCTACCCTTTATCCGCCATAAAAATGATCTGGATCTCGTCCAAAGCGTTGGTTACGATTTAGCTGATCGAGTCGCTTCATATCTTCTTCTGCAAGCTCGAAATCGAAGATTTTCGCATTTTCTTCAATGCGTTCTATGCAGGATGATCGAGGGATGGTGACAAAGCCATGTTGAATATTCCAGCGAAGAAGGACTTGTGCTGGCGTTCGATTCACTTTTTGAGCCACTTCTAAAATCGTTTTTTCTTGTAGAAAATGACCTTGCATCAACGGACTGTAGGCTTCTACTTGAATCTGATGCTCGCGGCAGTATTCCCGTAATTCTTCTTGGGTCAAATACGGGTGGAATTCAAATTGATTGACCATAGGGGAGATATTTGCTTTTGTGGACAACTTCTCCAGATGATGGATATGAAAATTACTTACCCCGATAGCACGAACGACTTTCTCTTCATAGAGCCTCTCCAACGCTTTCCACGTATCGATAAAATTTCCGCCTACTGGCCAATGGATCAAATACAAATCAACCCATTCAACCTGCAAACGCTGTAAGCTCTTGTCAAATGCGCGCAATGCTGCATCATAGCCATGATCATCGTTCCACACTTTGGTGGTAAGAAAGAGCTCGTCCCTTGAAATTCCGCTGGCAGCAATTCCTCGATGCACGCCCGATTCGTTTTGATAAACCGTTGCTGTATCGATACTTCGATATCCGGCGCGAATTGCCGCTTCCACGGCACCTTCAACCTCTCCTCCTTCCTGCAACTTCCAGACACCCAGTCCCAATTTCGGCATCCTGACTCCATTGTTTAAGACTACCGATTCCGTATAAGCCATGTGAACCTCCTTAATTTTTTGTCCATCATCTTAAAGCGAGCCCCCTTTTAGGTTTCAAGGAAGAATTCGCTGATAAAAATAAACATCTCTCCAATCATTAAACTTGAAACCGACCTCACGGAAACGACCAACGCACTCAAAGCCAAATTTTTCATGAAGTTTAAAACTGGCTTCGTTTCCACCCGATATTCCACTAATAATGGTATGATACCCCAAACGAATCGCTCTCTCAATAATCTCTTTCATCAGCAAACTACCGATTTTATTCCCTCGATAATTTTTATTAATATATATCGATAATTCGGTCGTGGACCGATAGGCATCTTTCTCACGAAAACTCTTTAAACCGCAATATCCAACTACCTTTCCATCTAATTCAGCCACGATTAGCGGGTAGCGCTCTCCGAACTTCCGAAACCATCTCATTTTATCTTCCAATGTTTTTTCTTCTGTATCAAATGTTACGGTTGAGTTGCGAATTGCTTCGTTATATATCTCCATCATAGAAGGTAGATCTGCTTCCACCGCATCACGAATGCGTACCATAATCGTCTCCTTTCCAAATTGCACGCAAATTTGCTCTCTTTCGCTCATATGAAAAAGATCTTATCTATTATATTTACATGTTTGATTCTGCGCTTGTCTATACATTTCTGTTGTATTTGTGCAAATAACCCAGCCTGTTTGGGCTGAGCTATTTAATCATCTTCCTCGTTCTCTTTATCATCAGGTGGTTCTCCCCATTGTTGCAAAATATTATCAGTCGGATGAATCTTTGGCTGATCTTTTCCTTTGCGATAGATTTCGATTTTTACTAGACCCGTAGCTGGTAGTAACTGTTCGGGAATGGAGACACGAAATGTTTTGGTGGTGTAATCACTTGACTCGTCATGCTTTACAGTGACACCCCGTCCATTTAAGATTAATCGCGAACTAAACGAGTCAACAACATAAATATTATAGTAAAACGTAGATTCAGGGAATTTCCCCACCTTGATCGTTACCTCATACTCACCATCCTGTCCAGAGACTTGGAAATCCTTAAAAAATTCATTTTCCATATACTCTTCTTTCGGGTACTCTTTCCACCACGGATGATCTCCTTCCAAATCCGTCTTCGTTTGGGTTGGTGGAGGCGTTTCAGGTGGAGGGGGCGGATCCTTTTTCGGTTTCTGTATAATAGCAGGTTGAGTCGGTTGCTTGGGTTCTTCCTTTCCATCGGAGAAATAGAAGATGAACCAAGTCGGTATAAGCACCAATAACAGTCCGGAGACGACGGCAAAACCTATGTACAAAAACCTCTTGCCGTCCTTCTTTTCTTGGCGACGATGTGTGATATGTCTTGATGGAAGTGGTGAATGACCGGTTTGGGTCAAATCCTGCTCTTGGGTTGCTACCCCTTTAAGCTGGCTCTGAACAGCCAACAGCGCTTCTTTCATCTCGTTTGCTGTTTGGAATCGCTTTTCTGGCTGTTTTTCCATTGCTTTTAGAATTAATTGACTCAGTGCCACCGGAATTTTCGGATTAAACTTGCGTGGATCCGGTGCAGGCTCTTGAAGATGCTTGACCGCAATGGAGACTGAATTGTCCGCATCAAAAGGAAACCGACCCGTCACTAATAAAAACAATAATACGCCCACAGAGTACAAGTCCGAAGCAAATGTCACCTTACCACCGGAAGCTTGTTCCGGGGAAAAGTAATGCGCCGAACCCATCACCGTCCCAGTCTGTGTCAGAGATGTAGACATATTCGAAAAAAAGGAGATTCCGAAATCAGTTACTTTATACCGCCCATCAACTGATCGCATAATATTCTGTGCTTTTACATCCCGATGGATAATTCCATGTTGGTGCGCATGGGATAATCCATCGCAGACCTGCATCGCAATGTTGATGGCTTCACTGGGTTCAATCATACCTTTACTCTCCATAAACGCATCCAGTGAAATTCCATCCACAAATTCCATAACCATATAGTAGGTTGAGCCTTCACGACCGATATCAAAAATATTGACCACATTAGGATGCGACAGGCTTCCAGCTGCTTTGGCTTCCCGTATAAATCGCCGAATAAATTCATTATTGTTTCTCAACGATTCATTCATTACTTTTATCGCTACCCAACGATCCAGTACATGGTCTCTAGCTTGATAAACAACTGCCATCCCGCCGCCGCCTAATGTTTTCACAATCTCATAACGATCAGCCAAACGAGTACCAGTTTTTAACATGTTTTTCTCCTCATCGTCTGGATAACTCTAAAAAAAATATAAATTTATACAAAATCTATGATACGTGCAGATGCTTGTAAAATCAATGATTGAATCGTGAAAAATCAAGCATATCCTAAAACTTACGCGATTTTCTGTGAAGTGATGACATAACATGCCCGTCCCTTCTACATAAATAATACGGGATCATGGAACTCCCTCGAAAGAGAGGGGAAGCGCTCAAATTTGTGAATGAAACAGCGTTATATTATAATGCTTTCTATATAAAGATTTAGTATAGGAATAATAGGAGATGATGGAAATGTATGAAGTTGCGGTAATTGGTGCAGGTCCAGCTGGAGCAAGTGCGGCTATCTTCCTGGCAAAAGCAGGCAAAAAGACAATCGTTTTCGACCATGATAAAAGCATTACCAAACGAGCGTGGATTGAAAATCATTATGGAGTCTCCGAAATCGCCGGACCTGATTTGATTGAGACGGGTATCAAACAGTTTCAGAAATTTGGAGCTGAACTAGTGAGAGAACAGGTTTCCTCGATCGAAAAAGATGGAGACACTTTTGAGATTCACACAGAAAATGGAACCTATCAAGCAGGACAAATTATCCTTGCTACCGGACTTCTTACCACACTAGCCGAATCGTTAGGTCTTGCCACCAAAGATGGCACCGAGCCCCGGATTAAACGCATTTTCGAAGTGAATCCTGAGGGAAAAACCAATGTACCCGGTGTATGGGCTGCCGGAACAGCTGCTGGTGTCAGTGTACATACCATCATTACTGCTGGAGATGGAGCCAAAGTGGCCATCAATGTCATTAGTGAACTCAATGGCGAACGTTATGTCGATCACGATGTACTAAAATAATTCACCTGCGCATACTCGAAGCCTATAGACTGCAAGCTATAGGCTTCTTTGGTTATAGAAATCGCTACATCAAGCGTGGAACTGGATCACTAAATCCGCTTATTTACATACTTTCTGAAAACATCAATCTCTTCCTGAATCGAAAACGCTCGTTTGGGAATGATAATCTCTTTCCCCATCCCCAGTGAAAGAAAAAAGTAGTCTTTGGATTCTCTTAAACGCTTCACTCCTGACCACGCTTGGAAATATCCTTGATCTCCCTCTGATCGCTCAAAACTTTGGCTGCGCAAAAGATGAAAGCCCTTTTCCGTGAAATTCAGATGCACCCAACCAAATAACCCTTTTTGGCGAGCACGAGTAAGTTTGATAACGATTAACAGCCAAAATGATCCAAACAAAACGATATTCAATAATAACAGAACAATCACAAATAAGAAGTAACTGAGTCGAAGTTGGTCACTGATCCAATAAATGATTCCCCCCACCAAGATTCCGACACATACAATCATCATTTCTATGATCAACCAACTAATAATCTCCCAACCACGTAAAAAGCTCTGGAAATTTAAAAAATCATTTTCACCAAATCGATAAATGATTTTCAAGCAACATCCTCCTTCTCCTCGATTGGACCATCCTCCACCCTTTTTATCATCATAATCGATACAAACCAATCATGACAAAGTCTTTTTCTTGTTCTTACGAATGGTTGGTTGTTTTTAATACATACTATAAGCAAATCCTGAAAAAGAATGAACGGAGGGGTTCCTTTGAACCAAGGACAAATTCAAGATACATTGGATCAAATTTTTACCGAAGATGAACTCGGTCAAATGATCCAAGCTTTGAAAGAAGCCTATTTTGCATATAAAAAAAGCGGTGCAGCCTCTGACCTCAAACAGATGGAACACATCGAAACTGCACTGGGAAAAATCGGTTGGGTGATTGATGAAGACCAGCCACAAAGAATCCGTTCTCTCCGCGACTATGAACTTTAGATATAGATATTTTTACTAGATTTCACGAAAAACATATGATATACTGTTTGTTGTTTGCTTTTATGCCGCGGTGGTGGAATTGGCAGACACTCAGGACTTAAAATCCTGTGGTAGGTAACTACCGTGTCGGTTCGAGTCCGACTCGCGGCACCAGTCAAGCTTGGCTTTATAGAGCCAAGTTTTTTTCATTTGATTTGCTGTTGAAACAAAAAAGTCGTCCACAACAAGTAGACGACAGAAGATAGATTCATCGATTTTGATGATCGGAGATTATTCGATCGGGACATCCACCTCGACATCTTGTTCATAATCGACACCCTCTAAATCAAAGCCAAACAGCCGTAGGAAATCATGGCGATATCCTTCGAGATCCGCCAGTTCTTCAATATTCTCCGAGTTCAGTTTGCTCCAATTTTCTTGAATCGCTTGTTGGACATCTTCTCTCATTTCTAAATCGTCCATACGAATTCGATGCTGTTCGTCAACTGGAACCTCATTCCCTGTATAGAGAGTTTGGACAAATAGACGATACATTTGTTGAATCCAATCCTCATGAATTCCCCGTTCTTTCATCTCTTTATATAAAAGCGAGATGTACAGCGGAACAACAGGAATCGCTGCGCTGGACTGTGTCACCAAGGCTTTATTTACGGAGACAAATGCTTTTCCATTGACTTTCTCGTTTAAATACTGATCCAATTTTCTGGCGGTTGCTTCTAAATGATCTTTCGCTCTACCAATGGTTCCTGTTCGATAAATGGAATGCGTGACCTCAGGACCTATGTATGAATACGCAACCGTTTGAGCATGATCTGCTAATACACCTGCTTCGGCAAGCGCCTGGATCCACATTTCCCAATCCTCTCCGCCCATCACAGCAACCGTATGTCGTATCTCTTCTTCGGTCGCAGGCTGGATGGTGATATCGGATATTTTACCGGTTTGAAAATGAACCGTTTTATTTGTAAAGGGTGCACCGATGGGCTTAATGACAGAGGAGAACAGTTCTCCTGTATCGGGATGAACCCGTTTGGGTGCTGCTAAACTATAAACGACTAAGTCCACCTTACCCCAATCTTTTTTGATACGCTCTATAGTCTGTGCTTTGACTTCATGCGAAAACGCATCTCCATTAATCCCTTTCGCATAGTACCCTGCTTCTCTCGCTGCTTTCTCAAATGCAGCAGTATTATACCACCCTGCCGTTGCAGTTCTTCCTCCTGCAGCAGGCTTCTCAAAATATACCCCAAATGTATCTGCCCCAAAACTAAACGACGCAACAATCCGCGAAGCTAATCCATAACCGGTCGATGCACCAACGACCAAAACTTTTTTAGGCCCATCCGCTTGGGGTTGTTTTTTGACAAAGTCGATTTGCTCTTCTACATGTTTGGCACAACCTACCGGATGAGCAGTTGTACAAATAAATCCACGTACTCTTGGTCTCACTATCATGGAACCATTCCTCTTCCTCATTGGTTTTCTAAATCAGTATAACCCATTTTACAATTGTCTGAAACTACTTGATTTCCTTTTTCATCTCCGTTAACCTATGAAAACAGACCCTATCTCTTAAATACTCAAATGAAAGGCGACACGATGATGGACCAATTGTTATCAAATTTTCCCTTATGGACTTCATTGATTACCATTATTCTTGCACAATCACTAAAAGTCCCTTGGAACTATTTTTCCACCAAAAGATGGGACTGGAATTGGCTGGTCAATTCCGGAGGAATGCCGAGTGGACATACATCCGCGGTAACTTCATTAGCCACTTCGATCGGTCTGACCAGCGGTTGGCATTCCCCCTCTTTTGCTATCGCCACAATTTTAGGAATCATCGTCATGTATGATGCTACGGGAGTCCGTCGACACGCTGGTATGCATGCACAAGTATTAAATCAGTTAATGGATGATTTCACCAAACTGATGATTGAACTCAGACATCTCAAAGATGCACCCGAACGAACCCGTATTCAGCTGAAAGAGATTCTCGGACATCAACCGATTGAAGTGGTGACAGGTGCTTTTTTGGGGATATCCGTTGCACTGATCAACTACTGGATTTGGTTCTATTAAACACAAATCTAAAACATTCGATATCCTTTGGCTCGTAACATTTGGATTGTCCAGCCGCTACCTATGGCACCCACGAATCCTGCACATAAAACTGTAAGATCCACAAGATGCGGTGACTCTATATCAAATAATAGATAAATTACCACACCCACATAAATGATCAACGGAAACCACGTTGTTTTTAAAATCATATTTAAGATAAAGCCAATCCCAAAGAACAACACAAAAAAGAGAACAATTGAGATCATAAATTGTGGCAGATTGATGGGAGGAGCTGCAGCAATACTATCAATCATCTTCATCGACTCCAAACGTATCCTTTCTTGGCCACTATTCTATCGAAGTTTCTCTAATTGGGTCAATAAATGGTATAGGAAGATTTGATGAATAAGGTTTCTTTAAGAAAACGCTTTTTACCTCTCCAGTGCGAAGGGTCTCTCGATAGGTATACGCGTCTTCGATGTAAAATAAGCTTTGTTGAATGGATGGATCAAAACTTCTTTGTGA
>JANWJM010000019.1 GCA_025449475.1 Thermoactinomycetaceae bacterium | reverse complement strand
ACGGGGGTATCAGTATTTAGCGATTACGGATCATTCGCGTTCTTTAAAGGTTGCTAACGGCTTAACGATTGAAGAATTAATCGAACAATGGGAAGAAATTGATCGAATCAATGAGCAATTTTCTAACTTTCAAGTTTTAAAAGGAACAGAAGTCGATATATTACCCGATGGTTCCCTAGATTATCCTGATGACATCTTATCCAAAATGGATATTGTGATCGCATCGGTTCATACCTCGTTTCAACTGGATCAACAAACGATGACTCAGCGAATCATCAAGGCGATGAGCCATCCTCATGTTCATATCATCGGTCATCCAACAGGACGACTTCTCCTTCGTCGCGAACCCTACGCGTTGGATCTGGATCAAATCTTTCGGGCAGCCCATGAAACTGGAACCTTACTCGAATTAAACGCTAATCCACATCGTCTTGATTTAAATGATCAACTGTTAAAGAAAGCCAAAGAAGAGTATCATGTCAAATTTAGTATCAATACAGATGCTCATGCAATGGAGCAACTATCCCTGATCACATTTGGAATTGGAACAGCCAGACGAGGTTGGCTTGAAAAAGATGATATTATCAACATGCAACCATGGGAACAAGCAAAAAAATGGTTGAAAAATAGTGAATAAACCAAAAAGCCTCTGAGATTCCAGAGGCTTTCAGTTATCCTAAAAACATTTCCTTTAACATCTTCATCAGATAAGGCGTAATGCTCATTAAACTTTGAGCGATGAGCGAATCTTCCACTAGCTCTTGAATACTTTTTATAGGAATAATATTCATGATATGAATCACAAATAGATAGATGACCAATGTTTGAATCACCGAAAGGACAATCCCGCCCAATCGATTGATCGTTTTTAAAAATGGAAATTTGGCCAATCGATGAAAAAGAGAGGTGAAAAATGCGAAAATCACCTTTGTAAATGTAAAAAGGAAGAAGAATGCGATGACTGAATAGATCGCCTTATCCAAAGGTAAAAGCTCCGACCAGTTGTCAACGCTCTCTGAACCAAACCATTCAGCAATAACCGGAGCTAAATCGCTCGTAAATAACAACGCGATAAGTAAACTAGCGAGTGTGGCAAATAAGGAAGCGATCTGAACAATCACTCCCCGTTTATACCCAAGAACACCCGCTCCAAAAAGAATTACAACCAGAAAAACATCAAATAGTGTCATCTGAAATCTCCTTATGGTTGCTCATCTTCCATCAAGTGCAGAATCTCATCATATTCTCTTTTTAATTTCAAATAATCATTTGCGATATTGACAGCTGACAAAACGGCTAAGCGTGTTGTATCGAGTCGAGGATTGCTATCTGCAACTTGACGCATCATCTCATCAACATGGGAAGCAACTTGACGCATGTAACTAAGACTCTCTTTTCCTACAATACTGTATTGCTGACCAAAAATTTCTACATTGCATTTATTTTTACTCATAAGGTTGTAGTTACTAAATCGTAACCCTACACCTCCTTCACTTGGTGAAGGTAAGCTTCTCTAGTGTCTGAGTTTTGCATGAAACGTTGTTTCTAAGAACTGAATGACTTTTTCATGAATCACTTGAATCTCATCATCCGTTAAGGTTCGGTCATCTGCTCGATATACAAGTGAGAAGGCTAAGCTCTTTTTCTTTTCACCCAACTGCTCGCCTTGGAATAGATCGAAAAGAGTGATCGACTCCAACAATGGACCAGCAGTTTGTCGAATCGCTTTCTCAATTTTCCCAACTTGCACCTCTTCATCCACAACAATGGCTAAATCTCTTGTCACCGCTGGATAACGAGTTATCGCTTTATATGTGATCTCCTCAGGTACATGTTGAAATAACTTTGGTAAGTCAATCTCAAAGAGAATCGTTTCTTCTAATTGATACTTTCTTTCCAATTTCGGATGAAGTTGTCCAATCACTCCGATCACCTGATGATCGCAGATAACTTCCGCTGTTCGACCTGGATGAAATCCAATTAACGAAGCTTCACGATACTCAACTTGGTTGACTCCTAAGCGTTGAAACAACGCTTCCAAAATCCCTTTTCCATGGAAGAAATTCAAAGCTTGACTCGTATCCTGGTACCAAAAATCAGTATTTTGATTCCCTGTGATCAAACCAGCTAATTGCCAGTTTTCCCGTGGAAGATTAGTCAATTTCCTCTCTTTGGTGAGATAGGTTCGTCCCATCTCAAAAAGCGAGAGCGCATTCAACCCATGATTGAGATTGTATTTTGCTGTTTGGATTAAAGAAGGTAATAGGCTTGTACGTAATACAGCATGCTCTCGGCTCATCGGCATCGCAATCCGAATCGGTTCAGCAGATGGATCAAGGCTGGCAATCTCTTTTCCTGCTTTGCTTGAAATTAAACTGTAGGTTACACTTTCATTCATACCAAGATCACGCAAAGCATGACGAATGATACGACGAAGCTTCTGTTCGCGAGTCAAAGAACCAGGTAACTGTTGTCCCCATGGCAAAGTGGTTGGAATTCGATCATAGCCATACAATCGAGCCACTTCTTCAATTAAATCTTCCTCGATATTAATATCAGGTCTTCGTGTGGGCACTTGTACTTGATAAATGCCATCCTCATAATCCACTTCAAAACGCAATCGGCGAAAGATATGAATCACTTCTTGAGGGTCAATCTGAATCCCCAATAGGTTACATAAACGCTCATGACGAAGACCAATCACAACATCTTCGATATCTCCGATTTCTTCCACATAAATCTCAGATGCGACTTCCCCTCCAGCAATCTCTTGCAACAATTGAACCGCGCGACTTAAAGCTGGAATGATCCGTTCGGGATCAACGCCCTTTTCGAAGCGATTGCTCGCTTCAGATCGCAAGCCCAAACGACGAGAGGTACGCCGAACAATCGCTGGATCAAAAAATGCAGACTCAAGTAAAATGGTTGTCGTTTGTTCCGTCACTTCTGATGATTGTCCACCCATCACCCCAGCCAAAGCAAGCACTTGCTTACGATCTGTAATTAATAGTGTATCATCATCACAAGCACGTGTCACACCATCTAACGTCACCACAGCCTCACCTGGACGAGCCCGGCGAACGATCACTTCGCCATCATGGATTTGATCATAGTCAAATGCATGCAACGGCTGTCCGGTTTCGATCATAACATAGTTGGTAATATCGACAATATTGTTGATCGGTCTCACACCTGCGGAAATCAAGCGATTCTGTAGCCACTGGGGCGAAGTGCCTATCTTTAGATTTCGGACAACTTGTGCGGCATAAAACGGACACTCCTCTTCAGCCTCTAAAATAATATCAACAGGAGTCCCTTCATCAAACGTTTCCTGAATCTCCACTTCCGGTAAGCGAAGAGGTCGATCAAATATCGCAGCCACTTCATAGGCGACCCCAATCATGCTCAAACAGTCTGAACGATTCGGCGTAAGCTCCAGCTCAATGACCTGATCATTCATTCCTAAATATGTTTTGATGTCCTCGCCAATCGGAGCATCATGATCTAAAACCAAAATTCCATCTGTTTGGTATTTCATTAACACCTTATCAGGTAAACCAAGCTCTTTGGCTGAGCAAATCATCCCAAACGATTCCACGCCTCGGATCGTTGCCTTTTTAATTTGGATATCTCCTGGCAAAGATGCCCCAATCAGCGCGACAGGGACTCTTTGCGAAGGCGACACATTGGGAGCCCCACAAACAATCTGTAACGGATTTCCTTGCCCAACATGAACAGAGCAAATCTGCAAATGATTGGAGTCAGGATGCGGTCTTACTGATAGAATCTGTCCAATGACAACACCTTTCACACCTGAGTCCCGTGTATAGATGACTTCTACCTCAATACCTGTTCGATTCAACTCTTCCGCAATATCTTCCGGTGAAATCCCTTCCAGATCAACGTATTCTTTTAACCATTCATATGAAACTAGCACTGCTTCGCCACCTCTTTAGACAGATTGAAACTGATGTAAAAAGCGTAAATCATTATTGTAGAATTGTCGGATATCATCAATGTCATATTTCAATAAAGCAATTCTTTCCACACCCATGCCAAATGCAAAACCGGTATATCGCTCAGGATTATAACCTGCCTTTTCTAAGACCCGTGGATGTACCATACCAGCACCTAGAATTTCAAGCCAGCCCTTATCGCTGTCAAAAATATCGACTTCCACACTGGGTTCTGTAAAGGGGAAATAGCTGGGACGAAGACGGATCTCCGTTCCTTCTCCAAACATCTTTTCAACAAATGCCAAAAGGGTTCCATTGAGTTCACTCATTGAAACGCGTCGATCGACAACCAATCCCTCGATCTGCATAAACTGATGAGAATGCGTCGCATCGTCATCATCACGACGATATACTTTTCCAGGACAAATCATCCGTATGGGAACTTTTCCTTCTTTCTTTTGTAAAGTTCGTACCTGAACAGGAGAGGTTTGCGTTCTTAGTAAAATTTCGGATGAAATATAGAATGTATCCTGCATATCTCTCGCTGGATGATCTTTCCCGATATTCAACATCTCAAAATTATATAGATCCAGTTCAACCTCCGGACCTTCTGCCACTTCAAAGCCCATTCCGATAAAGATATCCTCGATCTGTTCAATCACCGCCATTAAAGGATGAAGAGAACCAGGAGTTCGCCGAATGCCCGGCAACGTCACATCAATTTTTTCGTCTTTCAATCTCTGTTCCAAAGCCAGATCCTGTAACTCTTCTTCTTTGTTGGCGATCATGGACTCTAGATATGTACGAATTTCATTGGCGAGTCGCCCGATCGCCGGTCTTTCTTCTTCGGAGAGAGTCCCCATCCCTCGCAATATCGTTGTTAGTTCTCCCTTTTTTCCAAGATACTTTACTTTCAACTTCTTCAAGTCCTCTAAATCACTTACAGCTCCCATCGCTGCAACTGCTTCTTCGCGTAGGTTTAATAAACGATCTCGCATCCAAATCGCTCCTTCCATAAGAAAAAAAATCTCCCTCCCCAAAGGGACGAGAGATCGCGGTACCACCCTTCTTAAAAAGCAAATCGCTTTTTCACTCTCCAAGTGATAACGGTTCCACCGGTACCTTCTACTGAGATTCACACCGTTCAAAGGCCTGCTCGAGAGTGAATTTGGGCAGCCAATCCCTTAGAAACACTTTCAGCCGATGATGTTTCCTCCCTGTAAGGTTGTACTGCTTACTTATCTCCTTCATCGCAATTAAATATAGAAAATTTCTGTTTTATTATATCGAATGTTGAGCGCCCTTGCAAGTAAGGAAAAGCTGCCGAAGCCGTTCATACAACAAAATCGAAGCCGTGATGGAAACATTCAACGACTCTGTTTGTCCATACATCGGAATCATCACTTCATCATCGACGAGCTTGCGCCATTCACGATTGATCCCTCTACCTTCATTGCCTAACAGAAAAGCAACCCGCTTTGCATATCGAAACTGAAAATAATTCTTGGTTGCTCGAGGAGAGGTACTGATCACTTGAATCCCTTCTTTTTGCATATGTGGGATCAATTGACCGAAGTCCCCGGAAAGGATCGACAAACGAAAGGATGAACCCATTGCAGATCGCACAACTTTCGGATTAGTAGGATCAACGGAACCGTTCCCTAGCCAGATCGCATCAACATTTGTCGCCTCTGCTGTACGGATAATCGTTCCCAAGTTCCCAGGATCTTGGATTTCATCCAACAATACATATGTCATTCCGGTCAGTTGTTCCGGTTCTTCCCATTCAGGAAACCTCACTGCCGCTGCAATCCCTTGGGGAGTTTTTGTCTCCATCAATGAAGAAAACAAGGCAGATGGCAGCAAATAGATGGGCGAATCGATTTGATCAAAGTCAAATCTTGACTGAAACCGCGACCATTTCTCTTTCTCAACTACTAGCTTATCAATCGTCACGTTGGAGGATATTGCTTCTTGTAGTAAGTGCTCTCCTTCAATTAAAAACGATTGTGATTCTTTCCTTCCTTTGGATTTTCGCAATTTCTTCCAATGCTTCACGAAACGATTGTGGGGTGATTGGATGATGTGAATCTTTCTAGTCATCTGGATAGGCCTTTTTCTGTAATCTTCGTAGATCATCATTATGACCAATCATCACCATAATATCCCCCTCATGTATAATGAAATCAGGTGTAGGACTGATAAAAAATCTTCCCCCACTGCGAATCGCGATCACATTACATCCAAAGCGAGCCCGAATGTCTAATTCTTGTAAACTTTGATTGGCAAAAAATGCCCCTGCTTTAATCTCCACAATGCTATAGTCATCCGACAAATCCAGAAAATCAAGAATACTGGGTGAAATCAGGTTTTGAACCACTTTCACTCCCATATCCCGTTCCGGAAAAACGACCTTGTCCGCACCAATCTTTTCCAATACCTTCCCATGCAAAGCATTTTGTGCCTTGACGACCACTTTCTTCACACCAATCTCTTTCAATAACAAGGTTGTCATAATGCTCGCTTGTATATCCTCACCAATGGCTACAACCACTACATCGAAATTCGTGATCCCCAATTCTCGTAATGCCTTTTCATCGGTTGTATCTGCTTCGATGACATGAGTGACCCAATCTGCAATACCTTGTACACGATTTGCATCTTTATCAACCGCTAATACCTCACAGCCGATGGAATGCAGTGTTTCAGCTACACTACTTCCAAAGCGGCCAATCCCAATAACCGCGAATTGTTTGTTCATTTGAAGAAACCTCCCACTAGAACAAGCATAATCTTTCTTAAATTGTAGATTACTAAATGAATAGGAGGATCACAATAAAAGAAAAGGAGGATCATCACATTGCATTTTAATATTCGTGGTGCAATCATTCACAATATCAAAAGAATGAACGAAAATGATCTGATGCATATGATTCAAGATTCGATTCAACAGGGAGATGAAAAGTTTCTGCCAGGATTAGGTGTTTTATTTGAAGTGATTTGGAATCATAGTGATCCCGATCAGCGTGAACATATGATTCAAATATTATATGATCAAGCCAATCAAAATGAAGAGTCAACACCTTTTACGTAGATCGTTGAACATACGAATGAAAAAGGACGATAGTACATTCTCGTAAAGACGCAGACAATATCGGTCTTGCATTTCGCTACACCTTTTCTCGCTGATTTACAAAATTGTACTATCTGTCCCTGATTTACCAATCATATTGTAATTTTCTCACGGTTTGCTCATCAAGTCGTTCAATCATAGACACTAACCAATCCACACAGCTGAAGACATCTCGTTTATCGATCACTGAAATATGGCTATGAATATAGCGAGCGGGTATGCATAATGACAAAGTAGGAACACCTTGATCATGCATATGAATGGCTGCAGCATCCGTGGCTCCTCTTTGAATAAATTCGTATTGAATCGAGATTTCTTTTTCTCTCGCAATCTCTTTGGCAAATTGTGAAAACTTTGGATGAGCAATATGTCCAGCATCATATAAACTTAATGCAGGTCCTTCTCCTAATTTACAATTTGATGGTAATTCCCCGGTTCCAGGTGTATCGCCAGCAATTCCCACATCGAGCACAAGCGCTAGATCGGGTTTGATGGAGGCTGTTGAAGTTCGAGCTCCACGAACACCTACTTCTTCCATAACAGTCCCCACTCCAAAAACTTGATTCGGATGGGTTCCTTTCTCAGCCAGTCTCCGCATCACTTCCACAACAATCGCACAACCTAAACGGTTATCCATGGCTTTGGCTGCCCATCGATTGGGGTTATTCATCGTTGTAAATGAAGAAACGGGGACAATTGGATCTCCTAGTGAAATCCCTAATTTCTCCGCTTCGTCTTGACTTTCGAGACCAAAATCTATAAACAAGTCGTCAATGGATACACCTTTACTGCGCTCCTCTTTATTCATCAAGTGTGGTGGTTTCGAGCCAATGACTCCGACATATCTTCCCTTTCGCGTAATGACCTCCACTTTCTGAGCGGGCAAAACCTGGCTCCACCAACCACCCAATGTCTGAAATTTGACATAACCTTCTTTCGTAATTTTGGTCACCATAAATCCGACTTCGTCCAAATGACCGGCTATCATTATGCGAGGTCCTTCGTAACCCCTCCGGGCAATTAAACTCCCTAACCGATCCGTGGTTATTTGATCTGACCAAGGCTCTAAAAACCGCTTCATAACTTTTTGTACAGGCACTTCATGTCCAGAAGGTCCAGGCGCTTCTGTTAGCTTTTGCAACATTCGTTGAAACGAACGCTCCGATTCTATCCTCATCGTCCCTTCCACCTCTTCAACGCGACCTTTCGTTGATCTCTACCTATTAAAAGCAAAGATGAAATATTGGTTATCGCAAAAATATATTCTTATTTTATGTCTACTTATTTAAAACTGCAATAAAAAACCGATTGTTTATGTAAAAACACCTTGTTAAAACGTAAAAAGTAGGGTATGCAGCCCTACCTTTTACCAGTAGCCATATCCCCCATAGCCAAATCCACCCCAGTAAAAGAAGATAAAAATCAAGAACAAAACGACCAATACAGCAATAACAATTCCACCGATCCCAAATCCACCAAAGCCCGCCCAAGGGGTTCCACTTGCTTTTTTTATTTGACTCATTTGATGGTCTCCTTTTTTCTAAATTCACATGTTCTAGTACAATGTATGTAACAAAGAAGAACGTGGTTGGACAATAGCGGATTTTTATTTATTTTCCGCTTTTGTTTGCACCCATATCAGGAGAACAGTGATCATCACAAAAGCAACGCCTGCTAAAAAAGGGATGGTGATAAAGCCGAACCAGTTAATATAGCTTGCATTACACGGAACGCCAACTTTGCATTGGACGACTTGACCCAGAAAAGAAACTTTTTGTTGTAAATAATGCCAAACTGAAATCAAGCCTCCGATGATCGACAGCGGCAGAACATATGGGATAATCGTCGTCTGATTTCGATACGAAGCCATGCCTAATAAGATAACGAGTGGATACATCATGATTCGTTGATACCAACACAATGTACAGGGAACAAAATGACGAATTTCGCTAAAATAGAGACTTCCTAACGTAGCAACTAATGAGATAACCCATGCCACATACATTCCATATTGCCGGATCATTTCTTCTCAAGCTCTTTCTCGATTACATTTTTTAATTCTCGATAATCCAATGGATTATCAATTGGCATCCCATTCACAAAGACAGCCGGCACTCCACTCAACTGAAGAGATCGAGCATATTCATTATCCTTTTCTACCTCTGTCTTATATTTTTTATTCTTTACTTCTTCACTTGTCTTATTGATATCAATTTCGGGAATATTCTTTTTAACAAGCGGTAAAATGTATTCGGGTGTCGCCCAGACCGTACCCTCATCTTTTTGATGACGATAGATGAGCTCATAATATTTCCAAAAAGCTTCAGGATTTTGAGTATAGATCGACTTCCCAATCATAGCTGCAGTGATCGAATCTTCTCCGAGGAATTGAAAATTACGAAATACCAATTGGACTTTTCCTGTATCGATGTATTCTTTTTTGAGAAGCGGATAGATGAGTTCTTGGAAATTTTTACAACTGGGACATTTGAAATCTCCAAACTCAACAACTTTGACTGGTGCATTGGCGTCTCCAATTGCTGGTTGATTCTGAATATCTACATTCACTCTTTGTTTTTCTTCCCCTGAATCTGATAGGAATGACTGAAACAGCACAAATCCACCTAATCCAATAAACACCAATAGTATCGTGATAAAAGTGAGGCTCTGCATATCTATCTTTTTTCGGTTCTTCTTGGACATTGTTTCCACATACTCTCCCTTAATTTGCAATTTATTTTTTATTATATATAAATCCATTATAGAAGAATCATAACAAATTTTTGAAGCCAAACGCTGGAGTATTACTACTTTACACAAAATTGTCTATTTTTTATAATTATAACAGTAGGGAGGTGAAAGAATGCTTCGCTTAAACAAATGTGAATATTGCGGTACAGATAAATGCCAGTGCCCGGATTGTGATTGTCGTAAATAAAACATGATCCACAATCCTGGTCATAACTTTTCCCGCTAGTCGCTATTCTTTACTTCCCCAATGACTTTCCAACGAATCATGAAACCTCTGTTATCTCCTTTTAATCAATATGGGAATTGATTCAGTAGTCGGTTAACGGTTTTATTTGTTGTGAATAAAAAAAGCCTTAACCACTCCTTTCGGTTAAGGCTTTTTGCATGACTGCAACCGATCCACCACTAAATCTCCAAACTCTTCGGTTCCTACTTGTTGGTGTTCTGGTTCTGCAATATCCACTGTTCGATATGTACGTAAAACATTCTTTACTGCATTCTCTACCTGATCCGCCGCTTCAAGAGCATCAAAAGAATAGCGCAACATCATTGCAGCCGACAAGATCGTCGCAGCAGGATTTGCAATCCCTTTCCCAGCTATATCGGGCGCAGAGCCATGTACCGGTTCATACAAACCAAATGAACCATCAGCAAGGCTCGCAGAAGGTAACATGCCGATTGAACCTGTTAAGATGGCGGCTTCATCACTCAAAATATCGCCAAACATGTTTTCAGTAACAATTACGTCAAAATCAGCAGGGCGACGAACGATTTGCATCGCACAGTTATCTACCAACATATGTTCATATTCCACATCAGGGTAATCCTCTGCAATCCGATCCACGATGGATCGCCATAAACGTGAACTTTCCAAAATATTTGCTTTATCGACAGAAGTAACACGCTTTTTACGTTTTCGTGCGATCTCAAAAGCCTGTCTTACAATGCGCTCAATCTCATATTCATGATAAATTAATAAATCGGACGCCACTTCCCCTTGCTCCGTCTTACTCCGTTTCTTTTCACCAAAGTAGATTCCACCTGTCAACTCACGCACAACAAGCAAATCCACCCCTGCGATGACTTCCGGTTTTAAAGACGAGCTTTTCTCCATCCCTTCGAATAAAACGACGGGTCGTAGATTGGAGAATAATCCTAATCCTTTTCTCAGTCCTAATAAAGCCTGTTCTGGGCGCAAATGCACAGGATGTCGATCCCACTTGGGTCCGCCCACAGCACCTAACAATACAGCATCCGCCTGTTTACTCTCCTCAAGCGTCTCTTCCGGTAGCGGCGTCCCTAACTGATCAACAGCGATTCCACCGGCGGTTAAGTATGAAAATTCAAATGAATATCCGCATTGCGATTCAACCGCTTTTAATACCTTAACAGCCTCTGCTACAATTTCGGGACCAATCCCATCGCCAGGGATGACTGCAATTTTTTTGGTTTGGTTCAACGGTTTATTCCCCCCGATTTCAACATGAAAATTTCCTTTTTACTCAATTAGGGATGAGTGCTCTTGGACTCCTTCGGTGAATCCAAAGAGCAACTCATGGCTAGTTTGGTTTTATTCGAAGTTTTTCTATCTAGCTTCAGCTATGCACCATCTTGGATGACTGGGAGACTTTCGACTCTTTGGTTCTTCTCAACAAACGATTAACTGCATCCAAATAAGCCCGAGCACTCGCTTCCAACACATCTGTGCTTACTCCTCTGCCGCGAGCAGTCGATTCACCCAATTGCAACTGTACAGAGACTTCACCTAATGCATCTTTTCCTTCTGTCACAGAACGAATATGGTAATCGATCAAATCGAATTTCTGACCAATCGCACGATCGACCGTTTTAAAAATGGCGTCCACCGAACCGTTACCGCAAGCCGCTTCTTCTAAAATCTCACCGGTCTTCTTTGCTTTAAGCCGCAATGTTGCTGTCGGCAATGTATGGCTTCCATATGAAAGTTGAATCGATTCCAAGGTATAGAGTTCGTTGCCTTCGCCCACCTTTTCTTCCACCAAAGCGATTAAATCTTCATCCGTAATCTCTTTTTTACGATCGGCCAACTCTTTAAAGCGGGCAAACAATCCATCAATCTGTTCTTCTGATTGAGGATAACCCAACTTCTCCAAATGCGTTTTAAATGCATGACGTCCTGAATGCTTCCCTAGCACCAATTTACTCTCTGATTTCCCTACCGTTTCTGGAGACATAATTTCATAGGTTTCTTTATTTTTGAGGACACCATCTTGATGGATCCCTGATTCGTGAGCAAATGCATTTGCACCCACAATTGCTTTATTTCCTGGGACATACATTCCCGTTAATTTGCTCACCAAACGACTGGTTCGATAGATCTCCTTATGATTAATGGTTGTTTGTACTTGGTAGTACGGTTCCCTCGTCTTCACAGCCATCACAACTTCTTCTAGGGCTGCATTCCCTGCTCTCTCACCAATCCCATTGATCGTTCCTTCGATTTGATCGACTCCTGCCTGAATCGCTGCCAAGCTATTGGCGACAGCGAGCCCCAAATCGTCATGACAGTGCGCACTCAGCTTAACCGTATCCACTCGTGGAACATTTTCCCGAATGTAGCGGAACATTTTGGCGTACTCTTCAGGGCTTAAATAACCAACCGTATCCGGCAAATTGATAATATCTGCCCCTGCTCGAATGGCTCGATCCACCACTTGACTCAAAAACTCCAACTCGGTTCTACCTGCATCTTCAGCTGAAAATTCCACTACCGGAAACCAACGTTTTCCATAGCGGATCATTTGGTCAATGGTATCCAAAATCTCTTCTTTACTCATTCTCAGTTTATATTCACGATGGATGGGTGAAGTGGCTAAGAAAATATGCAGCAAAGGGGATTCGGCGACTTGGAGAGCTTCCCAGGCTTGATCAATATCTTTTTTAATCGATCGCGCCATACTACAAACAGACGCATTCTTTATCGCTTTCGCCACTTCTTTGACAGCAAAAAGGTCGCCCGGTGAAGATGCAGCAAAACCAGCTTCAATAATATTGACGCCCAACCGTTCCAGTTGGGTAGCAATCTCCACCTTTTCTTTTGTATTTAAATTGACCCCCGGAGATTGCTCACCGTCCCTAAGTGTGGTATCAAAAACCTGAACTGTTCGCATACCCCACGTCTCCTTTCCCTTTTTATTTTTTCATCCAGACCATCATTTTACGTAAATCCCGACCCACTTGTTCAATGGGCTGTTCGGCTTCTTCTCTTCTCATTCGCTCAAATTCAGGGCGTCCCGCTTCATTTTCTGCAACATAATTCCGCGCAAACGTACCATCCTGAATCTCTTTCAAAATCTGTTTCATCGATTCGCGAACAGCATCATCGATAACACGCGGACCGCTTACATAATCCCCATACTCGGCAGTATTACTAATCGAGTCACGCATCCCCGATAAACCTTTTTCATAGATAAGATCGACAATCAACTTTACTTCATGCAAACATTCAAAATAAGCGACTTCAGGTTGATAACCCGCTTCCACGAGGGTTTGAAAACCGGACTTGATCAATTGTGATAAACCACCACACAGAACTGCTTGCTCTCCAAAAAGATCAGTCTCTGTTTCTTCTTTAAAGGTCGTTTCTATGACTCCCGCACGTGTACCCCCAACTCCTTTGGTATAAGCCAGTGCAAGCTCTCTTGCTTTTCCCGTCGCATCCTGATAAACGGCAAAGAGTGCAGGGACACCAAATCCTTCCACAAATACACGCCGCACGAGATGACCGGGACCCTTCGGCGCGACTAAAACCACATCTACATCTTTGGGTGGAACCACTTGTTCAAAGTGAATACTAAAACCATGTGAGAACACCAATGCATCGCCAGCGTTCAAATGGGGTTCAATATGATCACGATAAACTTTAGCATGCAATTCATCGGGTAACAGAATCTGTATCACTTGCGCGCGTTTGGCTGCTTCATGCACTTCATACACGTCAAATCCATCTTCTTTCGCTTGTTCCCAAGACTTTCCTTGACGCAAACCGATGATCACATCCACGCCACAGTCGCGTAAGTTTTGCGCTTGTGCATGTCCTTGGCTTCCATAGCCAATCACTGCTACTGTTTTCCCTTGTAATACGCTTAAATCTGCATCTTGATCATAATAAACTTTTGCCATCTTCTTTTTCCTCCATTTTCTCTATTTCAATGTTGCTTTTGTTAAACTTCTAGACAAAGCCGTAACTCCTGTTCGAGCTACTTCTTTGATTCCATAAGGTCGAAGTAATTCAAGAATATTATCCAGTTTGCTCTGTTCTCCTGTTGCTTGGATCACCATCGTATTGTATCCAACATCTACAATGGATGCGCGAAAAGGCTCTACGATCCCAGCAATCTCTGTACGTACCGATGGGTTGGCACCAACTTTCACCAACATCAATTCACGCACAACTGCTTCTTCCACAGCAAGTTCTTGAATTTTAATCACGTCGACCAATTTGTGTAGCTGTTTGGTCACTTGTTCCATGGTTCGTTCATCGCCTTCGGTCACAATGACCATCCGAGCCAATCCTGGCTCTTCAGATTCTCCTACACTGATGCTCTCAATGTTAAAGTTTCGTTGTCCAATCAGACTCGAAACCCGCGCCAAAACTCTTGGCTGATCATTGACTAACATGGATAAGATGTGTTTCATTCTTCTTCATCTCCCATTACCATCTCATCCAAACCAGTTCCAGCGGCAACCATTGGATATACATTTTCATCAGGAGTAACCCAAAAATCGACAACTGCTGGTCCTGGATGGTTTAATGCTTCTTTCCAAGCTAATTCGGCCTCTTCTCGCGTTTTTGCACGCCATGCTTTAACTCCATATGCCTCGGATAACTTCACAAAATCAGGACTGCCTGAAAGATCGACTTCACTATAACGCTGTCCATGGAAAAGCTCTTGCCATTGACGAACCATCCCTAAACATTGATTGTTGATGACAACAACCTTCACTGGAATATTTTCGAGCGCGACCACCGCTAACTCTTGGGAGGTCATCTGAAAACCACCATCACCCACCACGGCAATAACGGTTTTCTCTGGATAAGCCAGCTGTGCTCCAATCGCAGCTGGAAAGCCGAATCCCATGGTACCCAGTCCACCCGATGATAAAAGCGAACGAGGATGGACAAACTGATAGTATTGTGCTACCCACATTTGATGTTGACCAACATCTGTGGTAACAATTGCTTCACCTTTGGTCGTTTTGGAAAGAAGCTCGATGACCCATTGAGGTTTTAATTCTTGATCCGATGACTTATATGTGAGTGGATATGTCTCTTTCCATTCCGCAATCTGCTTTAACCATTCTTCCGATTGCGATTTTGAAACCGTAAGATTGGCTTCTTTGAGTACATTTTTAATATCTCCCACAATAGGAATAAAGGTTTCAACGTTTTTACCAATTTCGGCGGGGTCAATATCGATGTGAATGATCTGTGCTTTGGTCGCAAACTTATCAATGCGTCCCATGGTGACCCGATCATCAAAACGATTTCCGATTCCAATTAACAAATCACATTCTAAAAGAGCATGATTGGCTGCATATGTTCCATGCATACCCGGCATTCCCAACCATAGCGGATGCGTACCGGAAAATCCGCCAATCCCCATTAGGGTGGTGGTCACAGGGATTTGCGCCTTTTCCGCAAAGGTTTGTAATTCTTCCGCAGCTCCTGACGTAACCACACCTCCGCCCGCAATAATCACAGGTTTTTTCGCCTGCGAGATGGCTTGGATCATCTTTTGAATTTGCAAGGGATGTGGTTTCGTCGTAGGTTGAAATCCACGAATATGAACAGTTTAGGGATAATAGAATGCCGTTTTCGCCTGTGATACGTCTTTGGGAATATCAATCAAGACGGAACCCGGTCTTCCGGTTGTTGCAATCGTAAACGCTTCTTTAACAATACGTGGCAATTCCTTTACATCACGTACCAGATAATTATGCTTGGTGATCGGCATCGTGATTCCCGTAATGTCTGCCTCTTGAAACGCGTCCGTGCCCAACAAATGAGTAGCAACATTTCCTGTAATACAAACGAGTGGAATTGAGTCCATCATTGCTGTAGCAATCCCAGTCACGAGATTGGTCGCCCCTGGACCTGATGTTGCGATCACGACTCCTGGTCTCCCTGTCGCCCGAGCATATCCATCGGCGGCATGAATGGCTCCTTGCTCATGGCGTGCCAACATATGCTTTACATGGCCATCGTACAACGAATCATAGATCGGCAAAACAGCTCCACCGGGGTATCCAAAAATCATTTCTACACCCTCGGCCACCAAACATCGAAGTAAAATTTCAGATCCGGTATACTCTTTTCCTTCATCCTTTTTGATCGCTTCTCTTTCCATGATTTTCGTTTGGAAAGCCATCACCATTCCTCCTCCTCTTTGTAAATAAACAAAAACCTTATTCCCCCCGATTGGGACGAATAAGGTTCGTGGTACCACCCAACTTTGCCATTTTCTTGCAAAAATGGCCTCTGTGAGTATAAAGAATTATACTCGATCCGATAACGGTGATCTTCTCCGGAAATGTTCTACTCAGCAAGGCGCTTTTCGACATTCGACTCTGAGGTGAGTAACAGTAAACCCATGGTTCCGGTCTCAGCAAATCCGGACTCTCTGTATCTCATAAGCATACTGTCTGTCCTCTTCATTGTCTTCTATGGATGTATACAACAAATATATGTTTATCCTATCATTATATACGCCCTATTATAAACACCAATCTTTTCCCCTGTCAACAGTATTTTTCCGCGGGATGTTCATTTTCAGGGTCAATTATACATCACGCAAAATCGCACCAGTATTCGCAGATGTAACCAGATGCGCATAACGTCGTAAGAAAGCACCCTCGAGTTTCTTCTCCGGTTGTTTCCAGTTTTTTCGACGCTGTTCCAATTCCTCTTCGGAAACCTCAAGATGTAATGTTCGCTTTTCAAGATCGATCTCAATGATATCACCCGGCTCAACTAGCGCAATCATCCCACCTTCTGCAGCTTCAGGAGAGACATGACCAATACAGATCCCACGAGTAGCACCTGAAAAGCGTCCATCCGTAATCAAAGCGACATCTTTTCCTAAGCCCATCCCCACAATTGCTGATGTCGGGGAAAGCATCTCAGGCATTCCTGGTCCGCCTTTTGGACCTTCGT
>JANWJM010000018.1 GCA_025449475.1 Thermoactinomycetaceae bacterium | reverse complement strand
CCTAAAGGATTATTCGGATGCCCTCCAGGAATGTTTTTCCATCCAGGTTGGATGATTTTTACACCGATCACAAAAGTGCCTGTAGGCGTTAACTGAGAAGTTCTCCCGGTAGCAACCCGATAGGTTTTTACGACTTTTCCATGATTGTATAAATATAGATAATTGGTCTTTTTATTGATCTCAATTTTATAGTCGTTGGCTGCAGCATGACCAGATGGAGGAAGTAAAAAAAGAAAAGCTCCACAGATCATCGCCCATAGTGCGCTGAACTTTGCAGCAATCTTTAACATCATTTCTCCTCTCCTTAAATACGACAAAATTTTACCCTTTATATAGATAATACGACCAAAAACTTTCTTTTCTTGTAAGTTCCTTACATTTTTTTATTTCCTTGCAACAACATGTGAGCTTTAATACAATGAGCACATAGAAAGAAGATCATTTGTAATGGAGAGATTATCAAAATGACGACACATATTTTATTTGATGTAGATGGTGTTTTTTTGAGCGAAGAGCGTTGTTTTGATGCTTCTGCGCTCTCAGTATGGGAGCTCTTGCACGCTCCTCATTTTTTGGGGATCAACACTGCTCCTTTTACCGATTCTCCTTCTGAAGATCAGATTCGGCAGATACGCCAAGCTGTTTTTCAGGATAATCGAGTATTGGACTGGATGAAAACAAAGGGGATTAATGCCAATTGGGATATGGTGTATCTGGCATTCGGCGCGCAATTATTTTTGATACTTAAAAAGTTGTATCGTTATGATCGAAAACGGGTTCTGGAGATATTGAATCGTCCAATTACCGAAGATGTGCTGCAAGAGCTGGGAACTTGGTTGAAACAAATAGAGGAATCCTTTACCCCGCAGTACGATCAGTTTATTTCTCTGTTTGAAGGGGAAGAACTTGAGAAGCATGAATTGCTTACCTATTTTAATCAGTTGGCTGAGAAATGGTTTGGAATCTCGATTCAGCTATTTTCGCGCAACAGTGATTTATGGGAACTGGGTCGCTCTGTGTTTCAAGAGTGGTATTTGGGGACGAAACGCTATGAACAAGTTGAAGCGAGCTTGGCACGTAATCGGGGAAAACAAGGTTTTCTCGAACAAGAGATTCCGCTTGTAGATCCTAAGGTGATTCGTCGTGTTTTGGATCAGTTACATCGGCAGGGAATCATATTAGGGATTGGAACAGGGAGACCTCATTTGGAGACAGAAGTTCCTCTTACAGCCCTTGGGCTATATTCTGCCTTTCATCCCAATCATATTGTGAGTTCTTCAGATGTGATTCAAGCAGAAGAAGCATTCCCAGACCAGGCTCCGCTTGGTAAACCGCATCCTTATACATATTTAAAAGCATATTTCGGAAGAGAAACATCGGATGAAACATTACTCTCAACCTCCTTGCCTCTTAAAAATTCGGAGCAAATTCTGATCGTGGGGGATTCTGTAGCTGACTATCTAGCGGCCAAGAAGTTGGGTTGTCGGTTTGCGGCTACATTGACGGGGTTGACTGGAAAAGAAGCAAGAGGGAAATTTGAGGAATTGGGTGCAGATTATATTCTTGATGATGTGACACAGCTTATTTCCTTGTTTTCCTAGTTGTCGTTATGGATTGAATTTGACGTTGTGAATGATTTTCAGCATAATGGATGATAATAGGGATGACTACATAATCAAAAAACAGGAGGATGCTCTAATGGCGAAACATGAATTACCCGCTTTACCATATTCATTTGATGCTCTGGAGCCTCATATTGATGCACGTACCATGGAAATTCATCATGATCGTCATCATGCTACATATGTGAATAACTTGAATGATGCATTATCCGGTCATGCTTCACTTGCTGATAAATCAGTCGAAGAATTAATCTCCAATCTTGATCAAGTTCCCGAGAGCATTCGCACAGCAGTGCGCAACAATGGTGGGGGACATGCAAACCACACACTCTTCTGGGAAATTTTAAGCCCCAATGGCGGTGGAACTCCGACTGGCGAATTAGCAAAAGCGATTGATGATGCTTTTGGTAGTTTTGATCAATTTAAAGAAGCATTTACAGACGCTGCAATTAAGCGTTTTGGAAGCGGCTGGGCTTGGTTGGTTGTCAAAGATGGTGCGTTGGCTGTTACAAGTACACCAAACCAAGATAGTCCATTAATGGAAGGGGCACAACCCATCCTTGGCTTGGATGTTTGGGAGCATGCTTACTATCTCAAATATCAAAACAAACGTCCTGAGTATGTTGCAGCATTTTGGAATGTAGTCAACTGGGAAGAAGTCAATAAACGGTATCAACAAGCGCGTGGTTAAATCGGTATTCAACAATCACCCAGCCTCTTCGGCTGGGTGGTTTTTTTGAAAATAGATAAAAGTATTCTAATAATCATTTGACCCTTTCGATAAATCAAAAAATCATTTATAATCTGATATTATTTCCTTTGATTGGGAAGGGAGCGCATGAGGGAAATTCAATCTTCTGCCTGTTACATGATTCCGGGTATAGGTATGACCTTTTTTTGCGATACTTACAATGCTAAAATAGAAATTGTTGATTGAAGAATTGCAGATTAAGCATTATTCGATGGATCACCTTTTTATTGGATTCATGTTCAAGCATTTTTCAGATGGATCAATTACCAGTCCTTGTCTGATCGATTCGTCGCTTTCGCTGATCTGAAATCATGAAGATGGTAGATCAATCATAATAAATAAATGGAAATCTCTGTTAGAGTGAACTGTCTGCAGAAGAGGAAGGTTTTTTTATCTATTTTGAACCGTCTAGAGGTATTAATCAGATAGGGAGTCAACACATGGAACGAATACTACTTCTTTCTATGGGTTTTGGTACCGGCCATAATGAAACAGCCAAGGTATTGTGTGCGTCGTTTCAACAAATACCGGGTGTTCATGCTGAAATGATTGATTTACTTGAGCTCATTCCCAAAACCTTTCATCCAATATTACAAAATGGGTACAACGGAATGCTCACGCGTTTTCCAATCTTTTATCATTGTTTGTATGACTGGACTCATCAATCAAAAGTCATTCGTTATGTGTCAAGTGAATTTATTGAAAAGATGGGCTGGACCATCCGGAAGAAAATCAACCAACTATTACTTGATTGGAAACCGACCAAAATTGTCTCAACACATCCATTTGCTCTGCTGTTGTTGCCTCCTAAGTGGCAGTACTTGCCAAGTGTTGGGGTAGTGACTGATTATGAACTTCATCCCATTTGGCTGATGCGTGTCCCTGATATATTCTGTTTACCGAAGGGACTGATTCATTCAGCATCCATTGAGCGCATTCGTTGGAAAACAGGTGCCCGATTCATCGAAACGGGTCTTCCTGTCCGACCTGAGTTTTATAAAAAAGTTTCTCAGGAACATGCAAGACATCAATTGGGATTAAAGCATGATCAGCCGGTTGTACTGGTCATGGGCGGAGGAACGGGTCTTGGTCCCTTGGAAGATCTGGTCGCTGAATTGAGGCAATTGTCAGATCTTCAATTCGCTGTGATGACAGGAAAGAATACGAAATTGTATCATCTATTGAATCAGCATTATCGGGATCAACATATTCATATCAAGCCATATTGTCGAAATATCTCTCTTTGGATGTCTGCTGCTGACCTGTTGGTCACAAAGCCAGGTGGGGTAACAGTGAGTGAGGCAATTGCCAAACAATTGCCCATGTTTTTATTTGAGTCTTTTCCTGGGCAGGAAGAAGCAAATCAAGAGTTTATGATTCGACACGGTGTCGGTGTTGCTACAAGTCCTCATACCATCCAAGTACAGATCAATCACTTTTTTATGGTTGATTCATATCCCAAAAAGATGCAAAAACGGTTTTATCGTTTGCTCTCCCCTCATGCTGCGGAAGAGATTGTAAAAGAGACGTTAAAATTATCCGCTGCGCATGCGCATATTTTGTAGATTGGATAGGAGGCCCATTTTTGATAGGCTTCCTATCGTTTTTCATATCCGATCCCACTGATTCGTATATATAGAAAACCTTTTTATGAGAGGTCGGAGACGAATGAAGATTGTGATGTATCGAGTGAAAGAGGATGATCTGAGTATCCAATCCTCAAGTAGTGCTGGGGCTCGTTTGGGATGGCTTGAAAATTCTTGGATTATCGATATAGGCTTCACGCAGCAATGGCTCATTTACTATCGGCAACTATCGGATTCGTTTCTTTTGCCCATGAAACTGATGCAGTGTTTGATGAGTGATGAGCATTCTTTCGTGATCCTCTCGCGAATGTATCGAGTCATTTTGAAGGAAGATTGGTCCAAACTGGTGATTCATGGTGAACCCATCTCGATTCCTGTAGATGAGACTCAATTATTATCTCCCCTTCTTGAATCAGATAAGTTGATTGTCCCCCCTTCTCTTCATTCCAAAAATCTTTCTCTACATCCTTCGTCGATTCTTTGGCCCGATCTGCCCATACCGAATGCCCAAAAGTTTCTTCCAGGGGTTGCTTTTATGGTTGGACGAAAAAAAGGAGAGTCAAGCTTGATAGCATGTTCATTGATTAATTATTGGTTGAAAGAGGGGGAATGGATTCCTTCTCTCGGCCCCTATTTGTTGGTGACAGATGATTGGAAGGAATTCGGTGATCAATGGTTTATAGTTCGACGAAATGAACAGATGATTTACCAACAACAGATCAACCTTTGGCATCGCTTTGTTACGATTCGTGAAATGTATTCCGAGAGTGATCATCTGTCTACTGGTGGGATAATCAGCACTTTTTTTTCTTCTTCAGCGGTTGATGTCGGGTGTGGTGATTGTGTGGAGATCGAGATGGCATGTCTGGGACGATTGCAAAACAGAGTTGACAAAACGGGAGGTATTCATACATAATTATAGCTAACAGTTTCATACGAGGATTGTAATTTTTTATCGAGAGTGGTGGAGGGACGGGCCCAATGAAACCCGGCAACCAGTTTGATGGCTCAAACATGGTGCCAATTCCTGCAGCATCTATATTTATTAGAAGCTGAGAGATGAGAAGAACTTGGAATACAATGCTCTCTTCTTGTCCATTTGGAAGATGGCTTTTATTTTTAACGTTTAACACTGGAGGGACTTAGCTGTGGAACAAGTAAATGTGTCATTGTTAGGGCTTGGTACTGTCGGCACGGGTGTATGGAAAATGATTTCATCCAACCAAGATTTGATTGCTAAGAGAACGGGCAAATTTTTCGATATAAAAAGTATTCTGATTCGCAATCTCCATAAAAAGCGAAATTTACCAGGAGTCGAAAACTTACTAACCGATCGTTTTGAGGATCTTTTCGAACATCGCATTGATGTAGTGGTTGAAGCGATGGGTGGAATCGAACCCGCACTGACATATCTAAAAGAAGCAATCAAGCGCGGATGTCATGTTGTCACAGCTAATAAAGAATTAGTCGCTAAACATGGTGTGGAGCTAAGTCAGCTGGCAAAACGTCATGGGGTACAGATTCTTTTTGAAGCAAGTGTAGGTGGAGGCATTCCGGCTCTTGGTACATTGCAACACTTTTTAAAAGTTAATCGGATTCGTAAGGTGATGGGGATCGTCAATGGAACGACCAACTATATTCTCACTCAAATGGAAGAAGAGAAGCGGAGTTTTGTAGATGTTTTGAGTGAGGCTCAGGACAAAGGTTATGCAGAGGCAGATCCTTCAGCCGATGTGGATGGATGGGATGCGGTTCATAAACTGGTTATCTTGATCCGAATTGTATTTGGCATCCATGTATCCGTGGAAGATATTTTTGTGCAAGGAATCTCTGACGTCACCTTATCCGAGTTAGAATTAGCGTCGTCGCTCGGATATCGGATGAAACTGATCGCACAAGCAGAACAATTTGGCGAAGATGGCCCTGTGATGGCTTCTGTACGTCCAACATTGTTACCTGTGGCTCATCCTCTTTCAAATATTCATGGTGTTTACAATGCGATCTATGTTGAAAGCGATCAAGTTCAAGATTTGACCTTGATTGGTCAAGGTGCGGGTGAAAAACCAACAGCAAGTGCTGTGGTGGAAGATATGGTAAATGCTTTTCGCTTACCTCCTGTTTACAATATTTGCTCCTCGAAGTCTTTGTTGCCTGCAAATGATTTATCAATTGGAGAGAATTTCGTCCTATTAAAAATGAACCATGTCTGTTCCGACAAAGATCAGGCAAACTTTATCGAATCGATGAAACAGTTTGGACAAGTGAGACATTGGGTGAGCGAGAAATATGGTCAGAGTACGGTTTTTGCCTTTACGGTTGACGCATTGGATCAAAATTGGGAAGAACGTCTGCAGGAAAGATGGAAACGAAAGATTAACGAAATTAAAATTCGTCCCGTTTTAGCCTATGGCAACGGGATCGCCGAAGAGCAGTTGACAGCTGCTCATGCTTCGAAATAAATGTAAGCCGATCATTGGATCGGCTTATTTGTCTTTCTGCTACCTTTTTGCTGACCATCAGAGAGGGATTATGCGATAGATCTCATCTAAAAAGATTTTTCGTTTTTCTTGTCCATTTACGATGAGTAAATAGCTTTCATAAGTATTCAACTCCTCCACAAAACCACAGAAGGATTGGCATTGCTTTTCTTTTATATAATCCAGGATAATCGGGGATTCAAGGTGCAATGCCTCTTGCAACAACCAGTTGAATTCTTCGATTTGATCTTCAGCCAGTTCTGGCAATGTCTTTTCTTGTTGCTTTTTTCGTAAAGTTTGAAGTTGCTCACGATGTTCAGGTAAGAACATACGACTCCCTTCCCATAACCTGTTTTTTCGATGGAGTAGGCTCACTTGAAATGACCTCCTATTTTTTGGGCACGGATTTTTGCTTGCCCTGCTGGAAGAAGTGAGGATGCCCATAGAATCGAAGTGAATCCAAATCGTTGTTTGATCTGATCCATGGCATAGCCAAGTTTTCGTTTTTTCTCAACATCTTCAAACAAATTTAATTGTATGTGGTGATCTGGTTTTAAGTTTGAGAGGCGAATCCCTATGGATCGGACAGGCTCGCCATTCCAGAAGCGAAAAAAACATTTCTTGGCATAGGTGAAAATTTTCGAAGTTTGATTACTGAAAGAGTCGAGAGACATTTGCCGTAAAAATCCCCCTGTTGCTTGTTTCAAGGAATTGCGGCAATGGACTGTGATCGTTTTCCCGGCGAGATGGTAGCGACGGCTTCTTTGGCAGACTTCTTCACATAGTTCCAAAAGCGCCACCTCGATCTCTTCAGGGGTACGGTAGTCATAGGGAAGAGTCATTTGATGTCCAATCCCTTGGTGGGTGGAAAAGGATTGATTGGTAACCGGTGATAAATCAAATCCATTGGCTGTCATCCAGAGCACATGCCCATTGACTCCCCAATATTTCTTGAGTAATGGCAAAGGAGAATGAGCAAGTTCCCCAATGGTGTGAATGCCGATCCGTTGCAAATGTTTACTCATTCGCTGACCGACCCCGAAACATTTTTGGATGGGGAGAGGCCATAAGTGGGTGTGAATGTTTTCTGGTCCTAAGTAAAAAATGCCGTTTGGACTCTTTTTTGCAAAATGGTCACATGCCATTTTCGCCAAGACTTTGTTTGGGCCCATGCCGATCCGAGCATATAAATGAAGTTCTTTATTTATGGTTGTTTGGATCTTCCGGGCAATCTGATAAGGTGATCCAAATAATGATTCGCTTCCTTGGATATCAATAAATTGTTCGTCAATCGAGTAAGGTTCTACTCGATCGCTAAACCGTTCTAAGATTTGGGTGAGACGAAGAGAAACATCTAAGTATAGTTGCATCCGTGGCTTGAGTACAATAAGCTGTGGACAGCGTTTTTGGGCTTCCCATAGTGGAATCGCATTTTGAATTCCGTATGATTTGGCAATGGGGCAGGCCGCTAAGATGATCCCATTTCTCCTTTTTGGATCTCCAGAAATAACAACGGGTTGATGTTGCAATTCTCGGTGAAGAGACTTTTCAACGCTGGCATAGAATGATTGCATGTCAATGAGAAATATACGAGCGTTCATCTGCAGAGCCTCCGAAATCAGAACATATATTTGCATTTGTATTCATTATATGCAAATATATGTTCTGATTATACTTGAAAGTTTTCCCAATATTGTGGGTGGCATGGAAAAAGGTCTTTTTTGGATCGATCCAACATAGATATATCGAAGAGGTGATCCTATGGCCGTCATCCGAGCAACAGAAGAAGAAATAAGATTGTTAGCGCGATTGATACGAGCTGAGGCAGAAGGCGATGGAGAGATGGGTATGCTGTTGGTAGGAAATGTGGGGGTCAATCGTGTGCGTGGAGATTGTTTGGATTTTGAGGAGATTGACACCATTAAGAGAATGGTGTTTCAAAGCCCAGGCGGTTTTGAAGCGGTACAGAAACCATATTTTTATCAACATGCAAGGGATCGAGAGATTCGTTTGGCGCGAAGGGTTGTCCAAGGAGAACGATATGATCCGGCTACATATGCCTTGTGGTTTTTCCGCCCAACAGAAGCTTGCCCTCCAACGTGGTATAACCAATGGAATAGTGGTCGATATAAAAGCCATTGTTTTTATCATCCATCACCGAATAATTGTCCAAGTGTGTATTGATTCCAGAGCAGTAGGGGGAAGAAAAGAATATGTATTGGAGTTATCCATATCCTTATACGCAAATCTCCCAACAGAGAGAGAGAGTCTATTCGGAAGATTTAATGAACCGAAACGTTGGCAGAGTTGCTACTATTTATCTAACCTATGAGAATAACGAACAGTGGAATGCGCAAATCATAAAGGGAACGATCCGAGAAGTTGGACGCGATTTTGTGGTGATTCGAGATCAAAATTCAGGAAAAGATTATATGCTGTTAAATATTAATATCGATTATGTGGTGTTTGACCAACCCGCTCGACTCGCCACAAAATAGGAAATTGTTGCGTATTTCTTCCGTCTTTTGTACTTGAATATGTGTTTGAGGAAAGGTTGCATCCCATGCAGAGAGAGGCAACCTTTCTACTTTGAGGCGAGGAAATCAAGAGGAGTGTATTTTATTTGTTTAATTACATAAAATGATGTTCTGGTCATGGGAATGAATTCCTAAAATAGAATATAGTGTAGAACAGGAAGGAGGAAGTATGGAAAAGGCAGTCGCTTTTGATCAGAAAAGAGTCGCCTTTGCGTTCAGAGATGCCGATCCGATTGAAATTATTCGTTGGGGTGTAACCACTTTGGGAGCATCTTCGTTGGCATTTGCTTGCAGTTTTGGTTATGAAGATGTTGCCTTAGTCGATATGATTTTAAAAGTAGATCAAAACGTGGATATTTTTTTTATCAATACGCATCTACTTTTTTCGGAAACACATCAAGTGAAGCGACAATTAGAAGAAAAGTATGGATGTTCCTTTTTGGAGATCACTCCTCAGTTAACGCTAGATCAACAAAGTAAGCGCTATGGTGATGAGTTATGGAAGCGAGACCCCAACCAATGCTGTTCGTTGCGCAAAGTTGCCCCTCTTAAGGGTGTGTTGTCCCATTACAAAGGATGGATGACCGGAATTCGACGCGAACAATCAAAAACTCGTGCACATACAGAAGTGGTGGAGTGGGATGAGACGTTTGGTTTGTGGAAGTTGAATCCATTGGCCTATTGGAAAGAAAAACAGGTATGGGATTATATTCATCAACATCAAATCCCTTATAATCCGTTGCATGATCAGCATTACCCAAGTATTGGCTGTTACCCTTGTACGCAACCGGTAAAACCTGGGGAGGATCCTCGTTCAGGAAGATGGGCAGGATTTGTGAAAGTGGAGTGTGGACTCCATCCATCATCGCAGAAAAATAACAAGTTGAAACGAGGGAAGCATGTTGATGTTTGAAACGATTACGCCTCACGGTGGCAGGCTAATCAATCGATGTTTAACACAAGAGGATCAAGAAAAATGGTTAAAAAAGACGGATTCCCTTCCCAAACTGGCAGTCTCCTCTGTGACAGTTTCAGATTTACTGCTAATTGCAATTGGTGCTTATTCGCCTTTATGCGGGTTTATGGATAGGGAAGATTATGATTCCGTCTGTCAACAGATGCGCCTTTCTGATGGAACTGTCTGGTCATTGCCTATCACGCTACCGATTCCAAGAGAAAAAGTGAAAGCGATTGAATCGTCTTCCCACCTCTTACTATATGGACCCGATAGGCAGTTAGTTGCTGTCATGGAGCCCAAAAGTATCTACTCTATTGAACAGCAGCAGGAGGCAAGAGTTATCTTTCAAACAGAAGATCCAAGCCACCCTGGAGTAGCACGGCTTTATCAGCAGTCAAATATCTATATAGGTGGTCCTATTTGGCTGCTTCAATTCCCTGATTTAGGGTTGTTTTCTGAAGCTGTGTATGACCCGAGAGTGACACGAAAAATCTTTCAACAAAAAGGATGGAAGAAGATTGTTGGTTTTCAAACCCGAAATCCTATTCATCGTGCACACGAATATATTCAAAAAGCAGCATTGGAAACGGTTGATGGACTGTTCTTACATCCATTAGTTGGAGAAACAAAAGCGGATGATATTCCTGCAGAAGTGCGCATGAGAAGTTATCAAGTTTTGTTGAAAAAGTATTATCCAACTGATCGTGTTTGCTTAGGTGTATTCCCTGCTGCTATGCGTTATGCAGGACCGCGGGAGGCAATTTTTCATGCAATCGTTCGAAAAAATTATGGATGTACCCACTTTATTGTTGGTCGTGATCATGCTGGGGTGGGAAATTTCTATGGAACCTATGATGCCCAAAAAATTTTTAGCCAATTTCGAGAAGAGGAGTTAGAGATTATCCCTTTGTTCTTTGAGCATAGTTTTTATTGCTTAAAGTGTGAAGGAATGACCTCCTATAAGACATGTCCTCATAACCAGGAAAATCATGTTACATTTTCCGGTACCATGGTACGGAAAATGCTGTTGGCCGGACAAACTCCACCTCCAGAGTTTTCCAGATTTGAGGTGGTTCAAGTCTTAATTGAGGGGATGAAAGAGAAGGTAAAAGTATAAAGCTACTGAGCGATTCAGTAGCTTATTATATTTTCTGTATCAGGGGTTTGATCTCCTCAACGGGGATGGCAAAACCAATACTTTGCGACGGATAGATGACGATGGTATTCATTCCAATTACTTCACCTGATAGATTAATGAGCGGACCGCCGCTATTCCCAGGATTAATGGCTGCATCGGTTTGGATCACTTTTCGATAAACACGTCCTTCCGAACGAATCGAACGATTTTTTCCGCTCACAATCCCTGCTGTATAGGTGAGTCCCAGACCAAATGGATTTCCAACAGCCATTACCCATTCCCCGATACGAGTTCGTTTGGATGAGCCAAGAGGAATCGGTTTGACGGGTTCAGGAGGATCAATCTGAATCACCGCCAGATCTCGTCGATAATCCGCCCAAACAACTTTTGCACGAAAAGCATGTTGATAGCCATGTAATCGGACTTGAATCATCGAAGCACCATGGATGACATGCTCATTGGTTAAAATGTAGCCTTTGCGATGAATAATAAATCCGGTTCCAAATTGATTGGTTGTCTTTTCTTGGTATGGAGATAGATCCGGAAATAAAAATCCCCAGAGGGAAGATTCGAAGGTTAAGGATTTTGCTCTTTCTTCTGTGAGAATAGAGACGACACTTGGCTGTATGTTTTGAACAATGGAGACAAACAAATTTGCAGGGTGAAAGGATGCTATGCGTTTGCTGGGGTTTCGATGCATAAACATGAACACCTCTTTTGCTACTTGCTCCTTATCTTATGTAGTGATGAAAGGAAAAAGAAAGGCATTTGCCTACAAAATCGATATTTTTCAAAAGATCGGCTCTTTTGGTCAACCTAATATTGAAAATAGGTTGACAATAGAAGCCCACTTTCACTATGCTGGTGTAGGGAGGTAAGAATTGGTTTTTTGTAACCAAAAAGGAATTCAGGTAGAGGATAGGTGAATTGTTGTGAAAAAACATCCATTGACTGTACGTCAACTTGTTTTAGCAGCAATGTTTGCTGCTTTGTTAGCAGTGTCAGGTCAGATTAGTGTTCCCATGGTACCCGCACCAATTACTTGGCAAACCTTAGTTGTCATGTTATCAGGATTGCTTTTGGGACCTCGTTTAGCTTTTATTAGCAATATGGTCTTTATTGCTTTGGTCGCCATAGGAGCCCCCTTATTAGCAGGAGGAAATGGTGGAATTGGTGCTCTTCTAGGACCTACTGGGGGATTTGTATTTAGTTGGCCATTGGCTGCTATGTTGATCGGCTGGCTTGTTGAAAAAATTGCAAGTCGGGGCGAAATTCGAATTTGGCATTTGTTAATGGTAAATATATTAGGGGGAATTATACTTATTTATTTGATCGGTGTCCCATGGTTAATGGCGGTAACGGGTTTGGACTATAATTTGGCCAATCTGACCAAAACATGCTTTATTTTTATTCCGGGTGATCTTATTAAAGCAGTGATCGGATCGATTTTAGCAGTTGCTGTCTATCGAGCTGATCCTGAGTTGCGTCCTAAAGGAAAGAGGATGAAGGAAGAGAATCAGCAAATGATATCCAGTTAATTGATTACATATTCGTAAAAAAAAACAGTGTGTTTTGGCAAAAACACACTGTTTTTTCATGACCTCTACTTAGCAGCAATGGCATAGTAATCGGGGAGTTTTTCTTCGTACTTGGCAATCTTTTCTTCCGATTGAAGAGTAATCGCAATATCATCGAGTCCTTCTAATAAGCAAGTGCGCCGATATTCATCGATTTCAAAGAAGAATTTTAAGCCTTCTTGATCATAGACGCTTTTTTCTACAAGGTCGACTGTCAGTTGATAGGGCTGGTCCCGGTATGCCTTTTGAAACAATTGATCCACTTGTTCAGAAGTTAAGCGAATTGGTAGCATTCCATTTTTAAAACAGTTATTATAAAAAATATCAGCAAATGATGGAGCAATAATTACCCGAAAACCATAGTCCAATAATGACCAAGGCGCATGTTCACGTGATGAGCCACATCCAAAATTTTCTCGTGCCAAAAGAATCGAGGAACCCTCATACTTTTTTTGATTCAGTACAAAGGAGGGATCGGGATTTCCCTTTGAGTCAAACCGCCAATCGTAGAATAAGAACTGCCCAAAACCTGAACGTTCGATTCGCTTCAGAAATTGTTTGGGGATTATGGCATCGGTATCGACATTTGCACGATCAAGGGGTGTAACAATACCGGTTTCCTGTCTAAGTGGTTGCATGAGTTTCCCTCTCTTTCCCTAGATATTTCCATTCGCGTATATCTGTAAAATGACCTTTGATTGCTGCAGCTGCCGCCATCTCAGGGCTGACCAGATGTGTCCTTCCTCCACGACCTTGGCGACCCTCGAAGTTTCGGTTCGAAGTCGATGCACACCGTTCACCGGGTTGTAAGACGTCCGGATTCATCGCAAGACACATGCTACAACCTGATTCACGCCATTCAAAACCGGCAGCTATAAAAATATCTGCAAGCCCCTCTTGCTCAGCCTGCTTTTTGACTTGTTGTGAGCCGGGAACCACCATTGCCTTCACATGAGGAGCGACTTGATATCCTTCGACGACTTTTGCAGCCGCACGAAGATCTTCAATCCGAGAGTTGGTGCAAGAACCGATGAATACCCGATCAATCTTGATTTCAGTCATAGGTGTACCTGGGACTAATCCCATATATTCGAGAGCTAATTCGGCTGATTTTCTTTCCGTCTCGGTAGCGAAAGATGCCGGATCAGGTACGGATTTTGTGATATCGGTTCCCATACCCGGGCTCGTTCCCCAAGTGACTTGAGGCGCAATTTGACTTGCGTCGATTTCTACCCGATGATCGTAAGTAGCTCCTTCATCCGTACGCAGTTCTTTCCACTCTCGAACTGCACGCTCAAACTCTTCCCCTTTTGGGGCAAAGGGACGATTTTTAAGGTATTGGAATGTGGTCTCATCGGGAGCAATCATTCCCGCACGCGCACCTGCTTCGATCGACATGTTACAGATTGTCATCCGCTCTTCCATTGACATGTGTTCAATCGCTTCCCCGGTATATTCAATCACATATCCAGTTGCACCCGCTGTACCGATCTTGGCAATAAGCGCTAAGATTGCATCCTTGGCGGTAACGCCTTTGGGGAGACGTCCTTTAAAATGGACCTCCATTGTTTTCGGTTTTGCTTGTTGGAGACATTGTGTCGCTAAGACATGCTCCACCTCGCTTGTACCGATCCCAAAAGCGAGTGCTCCAAAAGCACCATGAGTCGAAGTATGACTATCTCCACAAACGATGGTTTTACCAGGTAACGTTAGCCCTAGTTCAGGTCCGATGACATGAACAATTCCTTGTTGAGGGCTATCAAGGTCAAAAAAACGAATTCCGAAATCTTTACAGTTTTTCGCGAGTGTCTCCATCTGTTTTTTAGATATCGGATCGGTAATGGGTAAGGATCGGTTCGTCGTCGGAACATTGTGATCCATGGTGGCGATGGTCAAGTCTGGCCTGCGAACCTTTCGACCCGCTAACCGCAATCCTTCAAAGGCTTGTGGGGAGGTAACTTCATGGACGAGATGAAGATCAATATATAGGATAGCCGGCTTTCCTTCGGGTTGGTCGATCACATGACGATCCCATATCTTTTCAAAAAGTGTTTTTGGTTTCATAAGTTCACCTCAAATGTATAGGGTATAGAGACGTTTTGACAATCATTCTACAAAAGAAAGATTCGAGACTCAATAGTTATTTCGAGCCTGAAAACTTCCTATTTCTTTGGTTTCTAAGGTTTCGTTTATTGTATACAATGAATGTATATATGTCTAAGATATAAAACCTATCAATCAGATAGATAGAAACTATTGAAGGGTGGTGAAGAACAGTAAGAATTGACTTATCGTAGTGCAAATCATATAGTAGATGGAATTGGATGGTGAATATAGTTCTACAGTTGGGAGGATTTATGAACACTGGGTTGGTTGAGCAGCAAATCAATCAAATTCGACTTCAAGCACATCAAGGGAACCAATTAGTTTCAGTTGAATACATACCCGAGAAAATGCAGTTGGTTGGCACGGGGACTGACGCAGTTGTGGTTCGGCTAGATGACTACCCGCAATATGTTTGGAAGGTTTTTGCTCCTCAGAGAATCGAAAAAAAAAATACAGAATATGAAGTTTACCAGCGGTTAGAATCATCAAGATATTTTGCCACTTGTTATGCTCAAGGAGAAAATTATTTGTGTCTTAGTTACGAGAGAGGCCCCACACTTTATCAATGCCTGGAAAAAGGAATCGTCATCCCTAAACAAATTATTATCGATGTGGATCATGCTTGTCGATATGCGCGCAGCAGAGGGTTAAATCCTAGAGATATCCATTTAAAAAATGTCCTTTTTCAAAATGGAAGAGCCAAGTTGATCGATGTATCAGAATATATGAAACCGGGTAATGATAAACGATGGGAATATCTTGTGCAAGGCTATGAGCATTTTTATCCAATGATTAAAGGAAAAAAAATACCGACTTGGGCTATTGAATTGGTAAAAAATGCTTATTATCGTCAGGTTTCTGATCAGTTTTCGGTGATTGACTTTTGTCAACGTTTTATACAAATGTTTGGATTAAGTAAAGAAGACGAATTATAAGGAGGAAAAAGATGTTTACCAATCCTTCCGATCAAGAAAGAGCCCAACTATTACAGGAAGCTAAAAATATTGCAGTTGTAGGATGTTCTAATAAACCGGAGCGGACGAGTTATAAGATTGCTGAAGCACTTCAACAAGCGGGATATCGGATCTTCCCGGTCAATCCAAATTTGACTGATCCTGTTTTAGGAGAAAAACCCTATTCTTCTTTAAAAGAGATTGATCAACCAATTGATATTGTAAATGTCTTTCGGCGAAGTGATCAGGTTGAACCGATCGCGCGAGAAGCTGTTGAGGTAAAAGCCAAGGCCATTTGGTTTCAATTAGGTGTGATCAACGAGCGCGCATATCAATATGCCAAAGAACATGGATTGATCGTTGTGATGGATCGCTGTATTAAAGTAGATCATGCACTTCTTCTTAAGTAAGAGTCGTAGCGGAGGGAATACGTGACAAAAATTGTCGAATAGGATACAATTACATCTATTAGTCGACTTCTTTGGAAATGGGTGAAGGGAGAGGAATTCAACGTGGCGAGACCTGTCATCGATGCTCATTCAATTGTTTATTTAATGGGGGAGAATGTTCAAACGTCCAATGATCGTAGGATTCGTGCACGCCTGGAACGAAAAATTGCAAAAAAGCCCGAAATTGACTTATATATCGAGTTAGCTTATCTAGAGGCCAAACAACAAAATTGGGATCATGCACAGGTAGCCATCCATTCTGCGTTGGAATTGGATCCCGATCATGCAGATGCCCTTTTGCTTCTTGCGCAAATCTTAGAATCGAAGGAAGAAAACCAGAAGGCTGAGCAAACGTATCAGTCAATCATTGAACGTCATGCTGATTTTAGCAAAGCGTACCGTGAATATGGGCGTTTTTTTATGAGACAGGAATCATTGGATTTAGCGCAAACTTACTTGTTACGAGCGTTGGAACTCAAACCCAAAGATGCATTAGCCCATTTGTTACTAGCAGAAGTTTTTATACAAAAGAATCGTTTAAGTCAAGGCTTGCTTCATTTGGAAATTGCAAAACGATTTCAAGATGAGGAACCTCTTTTTCATAGTCGCTCCGTTCAACTTTTTCTTCATTTAAATCAATATGATGAAGCAATGAAACAATTGAAATTGGCGGCAAAATATGAGCCGAAAAATAAAAACATTCGTACGCAGATTCGTGAACTTGAAAAATTGATAAAAAAACAGGATCGAGATGAGAAACCTCAACAGTTTTGGAGACGTTGGAAGGCCAAATAGTTCGATGTTTTAATGGAAGGAGCCACCATACGTTTCAAGATTGTTTTTATTTTCTTATCTTGGTATATTCGGGGAGAAATGACAAAAAGTTGAAATAATCCGCAACGATATATCGACAAAATTCGGTTAATATGATAAAATATTTCCTGTAAGTAAGGTTGACCTTCTTGCTTACGCTACCACGCTTCTTTTAACTCCTTAATCTTGACCCTCTTTCAATATAGACCAGGGTATCCTGGTCTTTTTCGCTTTTGCGATCAAGATTGTAAGAAATGGGGTAGATTTAGTGCAAAAGTACCATCATCTTTATCATTCTTTTTTTGATCATTATCATAAAGAAGAATACTGGGAAGCTCATGAAGTACTAGAGGAGTTGTGGCAAGAGCAACGTCATAATGATTTTTATCACGGCTTAATTCAGATTGCAGCAATTATGCATCAATTACGAAGGGGGAAAGTACGTGGGGCGCGCAAGTTAGCCCGATCGGCCGCGCGTTATCTTGCTCCTTACGCACCAGTGACCGATGGGGTTCGAGTGGATCAAATCTTGGAGTGGCTGGACACATGTTTGAGACGATTGCCGACTGATATAGGAATTATGGGAAGCGATGAATTAAAAAAGTTAAATATTCCTGTCTGTCCTTTGCCTCATCTTTGAATCATGTTCAAGTCATAAAATAAATCGACCTTCATTAAATATAGTAAAGGAATAATTTTTGGACTTTTGCTTGGTGGAAGGAGCATTTCAATGAAGGGACGAAGGTGGCGAAGGGAAGAAGATCAATTATTAAAGGAGATTGTTTTAGATACAATTCGGAATGGCGGAACACAGCTCAAGGCTTTTGCCGAAGTCGGAAAAAAGTTGGGACGTACGCCTGGGGCTTGTGGTTTTCGATGGAATGCGGTTCTGCGGCAAATTGATCCCGTCTCCTACCAGGAAGCGAAACGGAAACGGGTTTACAGGCAACTGCAGAAAAGAAAGAAACTTCAGATTGATTCATTTTCACATGTGATTCAATTGTTGGAGAAAGTGGATCAGGAGTGGCGAGCCTTAAAATCTCGTGTTGATCAGCTTCACCAAGATCTGTTAAAGAAAAGAGATGAATATCAGCGACTGAGCAAGGAAAATCAGCAGCTGAAGGAACAACAATTGTCGCTACGCACATATCGTGAGGAAGTAAAGAAACGTTATAAGGAATTATTGCAATTATTTTATATGCTAACCCCTCAATTGAAAAGTGATGACAAACAACCAAATGGATTGGAGACAGATGCGGATACAAAGATTGATTCAACCACATAGAATGAAGTAAATGTTAGAAATGAAAAGAGGTGAACCCTTGTGTCCACCTCATGGACAGAAAAAGATGATGATCAACTTCTGGAATGGGTAGAAAAAGGAAGAAAAAAAGGTTGGAGTTTACGATATTTGTTTTTGTCGATTGGTCAAAAGTTACAGCGTACCCCTGAGGAATGTTTCCAGCGTTGGAATCTACTAAACGATCAAAGAAAATGGGAACAGATTGAAAATAAACTGGTTCAATTGGAGCAAATTATCGAAGATCAGCAAGCGCAAATAGACAAAATGAAGAAGGATTTGCAGTTTTATGAACTGATGCTTCTTGAAGAATATCATCTATTACTCCGGATATTGGGTGAAGATCAGAAAATGATTCGAATTCACCAAGTATAAAAGCCCTTCGATGTATATGCGAAGGGTTTTCGTATGTTGGTTTTATCAAAGGTGAAAGGAGCACCCATCCGGTGAGTACTCCTTCTCTGTTTTAAAAGAATTATTATCTACCGTATCCAAATCCCCCAACAAAAACAAAGATGGTAGCGATGACAAGCAAGAAGATCAAGAGCTGACGCCATCCAAAACCTCCGTAGTATCCACCGTAGCTCATGGCTTCACCTCCTTTCAAACAGCCTTCTCTACTTGCCGATTTTAGTATCTACCGAAGCCGATTCCTCCCACAAAGACAAAGATGGTGGCGATCACAAGTAAGAAGATTAAGAGCTGACGCCATCCAAAACCTCCGTAATATCCACCGTAGCTCATGATAAGATCCTCCTTTTTAAAAAACTAGGTATATGGTTGTACAGTACCAACGACACAATCCAACGCCATCGATATGCATTCAAATGGGCATCCCCTGAAATGCAGATTACTAAAAAAGGGATTGAGATGTTTTTTCTATCTGGTGCTGGTTTAACTTATGCGGTCAAAAAAAGTTTGGTAAAGGCGAATTCCTATCCTCAGAAAAATAGACGTTATAAACAGCTAACAAACCAGAAGATGGTAGGAACTAATAATAAGAAGAGGAGGAGAGGTTTCAAAAGATACATTGCTTCTTTTTTCCTTTCTTAACATGGTTTGGATTAGCATATTCAAGCAAGATATTCATCCGTTCAAGATCAAGAGAAAGATAGGCTTGATTGTAGATGGATACCCCTACCCAACGCTTTATCCCAAACATAAATTGTATTGAAGATCAAAGGGGGGAAAATCCGTGTCCAATCAAGGCTTATCCATGAAAAAATTGGCCGACATGATTAATGGAATCATGGGGCGAAAAGTGTTATCAGAACATCAGCTTCAACAGATTATGGAAGGTGCGAAACGGGCAAATCGTGAAGGCGGGATGAATGCAGTATTAGACTATCTGCTTAAAGTGACACAAGCTGATGTTGATAAAGGAGATCTCAAACGATTTGCCAATCAAATTCAAGCCAATCCACAATTAGGAATGGATATCTTACAAGGAAGAAAAAGACCGAATTTGAAACGCAGACGCTAAAAAGGCCTAAGTAGGGCCTTTTTTCTGTGATACTTTGAATGATTGAGCGTGATAAAAAAAGATCGATTCATCCATACTATTGGCAAATTAAAAATGTAGGAGGAAGAAAAATGTTGTCACGAATCATTCATCGGATCATCAATACGGTTGCTGATAGTGTGGTTCATCGAATGGTCAAAGAACCTTATACCGAAAACATCTTTTCGTTTTTAACTGTCGCACAAAAATTGACAACACGAGCCATTATCGAAGCAGGTATGCGCGCCGAAACAGGAAAACCGATCCAGCGTCCTTTGGGAAGTCCAATTGTGCTTTCTCGCTGGGAACAGCTGCTTTTTAATCCTGTTCATCTTTATCGCATGCCGACACCTGATAACAAAAAGATTGAAACAAAGACAATCATTGGCCTAAATGCAAGAAAACCCCTTAAGTTGGATATACCGATCTTAATCACAGGGATGTCTTTCGGCGGAGCATTAAGCTTGCAGGCAAAGATTGCTTTAGCAAAGGGAGCATCCCTGTTAGGAACAGCCACCAATTCAGGAGAGGCGCCTCTTGTTAAGGAAGAACGGCAGGAAGCGAAATATTTTATTGGTCAATATAACCGCGGAGGATGGATGAATGATCATGAATCACTCTCACAATTGGATGCCATTGAGATTCAGTTGGGTCAAGGAGCTCAAGCAGCCGCCCCGATGAAAACATCGGCAAAAAAAATTGATGAGCCTTTTCGCAAGCGATTTGATTTAGCGATTGGCGAGGATGCTGTGATTCATTCACGGCTCAAGGATGTCAACCGACCGGAAGATTTCCCGCCACTCGTGCAGAATTTGCGAAAAACGTATGGAGTGCCTGTGGGATTAAAAACATGTGCGACTCATTATTTGGAGGAAGAGATTGACCGAGCACTGGAAGGAGAAATTGATTTTATTGTTGTAGATGGTGCAGAAGGTGGAACCCATGGTGGTCCGACTATTTTACAAGATGATGTAGGCTTGCCGACATTGATTGCCCTCTCGCGAACCGTTCGGCATTTGCAAAAAAGAGGCGTGAAAAATCAAGTCAGTGTGATTGCAGCCGGTGGGTTAACAACTCCAGGACATTTTTTAAAAGCCATGGCATTAGGCGCAGATGCGGTCTACATTGGCTCGATTGCGTTGGTTGGGATGCTACAATCGCAGCTCAATCTTGCAACACCTTTTGAACCACCTGTACAAACGGTTTTGTATCAAGGGAAATTCAAAGAAGATCTTAATATTGATGAAGCTGCAATGCATCTGGTTTATTTTGTTACATCGTGTGTGGAGGAGATGAAGTTGGTCGCTTATGCACTCGGAAAAACAGATCTTCATCAAGTGGATCGAAACGATTTGGTTTCGATGGATAAGGAATTGGCTCGAGCGTTAGGAGTCGATTATGCGCTGTATTCGAGAGAGGAACAAAAATTGGCTTGGCAAGAGCCAGCCATCCAAGAGGTCATTGGGCAAGAGTCGTTGGTCAGTGAAGCTGAAACGGAAACATCTTATCATTAGGTAAGGTGTTGAACACGATTGAATACGCTTGTATATTCACTGATTCTCTCTCTTACAACGTTATTGTGTTGTCCACTCTACACTGGCACAACCTCCACGGATCACGAAGTGGCTAAATACTTAGGCGTTCAGCCGGAAAAGGTAAAGATGTTAATTCAACATGAAAAGTTGGATGAGGTTCAAATCACAATTGCGGCAGTCATCTCCAAAAAGAGTGATCATCCACTCGAAAAGGTGATCAACGATCAAAAAAAGTATCCAAACTGGGAGGAATTAAGCCGATACTATCATTTGACTCCTGAGGAGATCTGGGAAGAACTTAAAGAATATTTTCCACGAGTGATATGGTATCCTCGAGATTTCTTGCGAAATCCCAAACTCTTGGCGCATGTCTTATCCGTTTATCTATCCATGGATGATCAAGAGTTACTCCCCATTATTTATAAAGAGGATTTTTCTGCGGTTTCTGCAGCTATTTTAGCCAAGATTAGCGGAAAGGAACTGAGTGAAATCTTGGATTTGAAAGAAAAAATGAGTTGGGAAGAGTTAAAGGAGAAACTCAATATCCATCCAACTCAAATCATTCGGGAGCAGAAAAGATTGAAGCAAATTTTATATCAAGAGCGTGGAAGATAAGAAATCATTATGGGGAGGTTTGTATATCTCTTTCGATTTGCTCAGAAATTTTTTTGTTTGATAATAGAATCATCGGGATATGGTGACCATACGAAACAGAACCACCGATAAAGTATAGAAAATGGATCTTATTGGCTTTGAAAGAGTGAAAGGGAAGGTTGTGATGTTTTTTGGAACGGATCCCATAGATGGAACCACCCGCACTTCCCAAGTATTCTTTTAGCTCTGTCGGGGTGATTTCGACTTCCCAATCAATATTTCGTTCCAAATGATGTAATCCCATTTTTTCAAGTTTACTGATTACTTTTAGACGATAGGAAGCATAGAATGGCTTGCGGTATTTCTCCCAACTCTCTCCTTCTTGTAAGGTAGGGACATGTGAAAAAATGAGCAAATTTTGTTTGCCACTGGGTGCGTGATGAGGATCTGTACAGGATGAGACTCCTACATAGACCGTAGGATCAGGCGCTGGTTCTTTCTTATCAAAGAGAAAATGAAGTTCTTGTTCGGGATTTTTTGTTAAGAAGTAATTGTGATGGAGCAATTCTTGATAAACGTTGTTAATGCCAAGCAAAAGAAAATGTCCCGATAATGAGGGTTCATTTTGATCCCATTTTTTGAGGATCTTCGGTGTTTGGGAAAAATCGCACAATAAGTGTTTGTACGTGCTCTGGGGATCTATACTTGAGAGAATGACGTCGGCTGGTAACTGTGTACCATCTGTCAGCTCAATTCCAACCACTTCAAAACATTCAGTCAAAATTTTGCAAACTTCTGCTTCTGTACGAATTTCGACACCCAACTCATAAAGAATTTGTACAAGTGCTTCGATTAAACGATAGCTTCCATCTTTGATATAGTAGAGACCAAGGTGTAATTGACTATAGACTGTATATAATAAAAGAGGAGACGCTTGGTTAGCGGGCAGACTTTCCAACATGGGAAAAAGATCAAAGATCTGTTTAATATGTGGTTCATCCAGAAATAGGTGATGGGTCTCATGAATGTTTCTTTTGTAATTTCGATCAAAAAGCTGTTTAAACTGTTGGGTAAGGAAGGTTTGGAACGATGAAGATTGGATATTTTGTTGCATCGACTCATAAAAATGTTTGCATAGATTGAAATATTGATCAAAGAGAGCCCTTGATAAAAATTGTCGATTTTCGTGATCGAAGGATTGGGAAAAATGGTTGGTAATGTCGATAGTGACACCATCTGGAAAAAACATGCGCCATTGAGGATCAAGCGGGACAAGGGTTAAATAGTCTTCCATCTTTTTATTGGCGCAAGCAAACAGGTCGGATAGTGTTTCAGGCATTGTAATCATATCAGCGCCAATATGGAAGGTAAAGCCTTTCTTTTGAATTCGTCTGAGCTGACCACCGACGTATTTGTTCTTTTCAAGGATTATGACTGGATAACCTTTAACTGCTAAGTAAAGAGCAGCGGAAAGACCACTCAATCCACCGCCAATGATAATAATTCGCTTTTTCTTTTTCACCGTAATAAGCCTCCTTCCTCGTCAGCCTTATATCAAGAAATCATTTAAAAGTTTTGCATGGTTGACCAAACTTCGAGTTTGGTTTGAATTTTGGAAATGATTTCATCGGTTAATTCTGTCGTCGTTGCACTCCCGCCCAAGTCAGCAGTACGAGTTCCTTCGCGTACGGTTTCAATGGTGGCTTCATAGATTGCGCGAGATGCATGTATGGCGTTGGGCTGATCAAAGTAGGTGAGTAAGGAAGCGCTCGCTAAAATCATCGCCATTGGATTGGCGATATTTTTTCCATAAAGGGAGGGGGCTGTTCCATGAGGTGCTTCTGCCATGACTACCTTGGTTTTAAATTGATCATCAAAACTGATTAAAATGGATTCTGCCCCGGCAATGGATCCAAACAGTTGAAGAACGAGGTCGCTTAAACAATCACCATCCCGATTTAAAGCAGGAATCACTAAAGGTTCTCCAGAGTTATTGATCAATAGCGCGTAGGTAGCATCGATCAGCTGTGGTTCATAGGCAACTTGAGGATAACGTTTGCTAGCTGCATCCATTTCTTCTTTTAGCATTCCCTCATAGACGGGGCTTACCGTATATTTCGGTCCACCAAAGACTTTGGCACCCATTTTTTCAGCTTGTTGAAAGGCGAATTCTGAGACAGCTCGACAGGTTCGCCGATCGATTCTTTCGGTGCGGTAGGCGATTTCATCCAAGCCTTCGTTTTCTCTCCACTCCTTTGCTTCATAGGAGTCTCCAGTAGCCATTCGAATAACGGAGATCGGGGAGTTTGTTCCTGCGACTGGACGAACCCCAGGAATTCTTCTTCCTGTTCGGATAATCACTTTTCCATCAATTTCACGCCTTAAAATTGCATTTGGACTTCCTACGTCATTTTGATCTTCGGGGGTTATCGTTGCCGCTTTTAATCCAAATCCATATTTTTTCATCGCTGAAGCGGCTTCATAGACGACTGTGTTGTTGGTTTTACGGCGATGTTCTAAGCTTAGGTCGTAAAATCGGAAATCAATGTCAAAGCCGATCACTTCAGGTTTTAATACACGCAAAGCTTCTTCTAAAAGTTCTTGACCAGTCTGATCACCGGTCATCACAACAACCGTTTTTGGTTGGGGCAAGGGTGATTCCTCCTTTGTCCACTCAAGCTAAACCCATTATACTCTCCAAATGTTGAAAGAAAAAGCTCAATTCCTGAAAGGAAGGAGACCGCAACAAAATTTTATGATAAAATTCCTTTAACAGGAACAGGAGGAGTTGGAAGATGAGTCAACTTCCTTTGATTACAAATATAGACATGTTGAAAGAAATTATACAATCATCCAATCAACAATCATTACTACTATTTAAACATAGTACACAATGTCCAATCAGTGCGAAAGCACTTGAAGAGGTAAAAAAGTATAGCCAAACAGTGGATGCCAAACATGTGAAAATCGCGATGGTACATGTCATCGAAGATCGACCGGTCTCAAATGAAATCGCTGACTACTTTGAGATAAAACATGAATCTCCACAAGCGATTTGGATCAAAGATGGGAAGGCAACATGGCATGCTTCTCATAAAGATATCACCCAAGAAGCATTGATGGGTGCAAAACCGGAGCAATGAAGATTGGAGAAGGGAGAGAAATTTTGCGTTCATGGGTGAATACAATGGTGTTAGGGTGATGAACAGGCTCTTGTTTTGGCGAGAGCTTTCTTTTTTGCGAGAAAGATTGAAGATACCGATTATTTTGTGAATTTTTTGTTGAGGAGGGGAATAGTTGTTGCATATCCGGAGTTTTTTTGAAAGAGCGAATAAAGAGATTTTTGATATAGAAAAAGTATGTGATTTTCTCGTCGGAAATTTAATGAGTTTGTTTGTTTTATATCTTCGTGATGGCAATACAAAAAGTCCATTCTTGGCAAGGGGAAGTCAATACCAACAAAATTTTGTTGTTGCTTTTACCGATCGCGAAGCTGTGGACAAAGTTCGATTGAGTCAAGCTTATGATGTTGAATTAGTCGAGGAACCCATCCTACCGTTTTTGATCCAAACATATCGGTCAGATGTGAGCGGATTAATCTTGAACGTAGGACTTCCATCTCGCTTTTTTTTCCAAAAGGAGCATTTGCATCAATTAATTGTTGAATATGCTGTTAACCAGTTGGCACAAATGCCTGGTGCTTGGATTCCTACTATGCAACAACATATGCTTCTGGTTGAATATGAAAAAGATCGTTATACGGTAGCAATCTATTCAAGCAAAAAAGATGCTGAGTTGATGTGTCAAGAGGCAGGAGGATCGCCCGTTCTTCATCCTTGGAAGGCGGTTTTTGAACGTGCTCAAAAAGTGGGAGCACAGTCCTTATATCTTCATTTTCATCTACCGGAGCAAGAATATTTATCCGCCAAACATATTGAGAAAATTTGGCGAGGAAGGCATGAGGGATACCGAGAATTGAATTCCGTCACACATACTTATCGCGTTCAACCGATTGCTCTGGAAATGGATTCGTCTCACTCCAAACAAGAGACAAGGGAGCCACAACCGCTTGAACAGTCTGTACGTGAGGAAAAAGAGGGGATATCTAATTCGGATCTGAAACAAGAGCAGCAAGTCGAGAGCCAGCAGCTTCAAAATTCAACTTCCACAGTGGAAGATACGCAATCAGAAGTGAAGAGCACGGAAGAAGAAAAAGTGAAGTATCCGTCGGAAAGAGTGAATCCCTACAGTATTAAGAATAAAAAAGAATTAGAATTGGAAATTTATCGCGGTAGTAAACAAATCAATGAGGATATTGGTGTTACGCTCAAAAAAGAATCAGAACCGGCTGATCAGAAAGGTCATGTATTAACGGAGCCAGTAAAACAATCCAAGCGACCTGAATCCAAACAACCAGAAAAAGTGAGTCAAGCAGGGAAAAAGGGGAACCAAGGAGTACCCACTGATGTACGCGAGGGATTAGAACGATTGGAAAAAGCAACGATAGAAGGACAAGGAATGGCTAATGGTTGGGAAGTTTGTCAGGTGTTGGCAGAGATCCGACGCATCTGGATTATCGTTGATCAACAAGAGAATATGGTGATATTGGCGGGGCAGGATCAAAGCCCGATCGTTGATTTTTTTACCTCGGATGTATATGCACAACGTCTCATTGATGAAGCGCATGCAAATAATCCCAATTTGCCACCCATGTCCCCTCAATTAGTTTCAACGAAAAAGTTATATCGTGCTTTATCTCCGCGACAGCCGATTGTATGGATCAATCGAGGCTCTTCCGGCGCTTGGACGAGTGTAATGGGAGATACGTTGCCCTATGTTTTACAGTTAATGGCGCAACGTGAGAAGGAAAGAATTTAATAAATCGGTTAAAATATAATAAGTGAAAAACCAAATCATCGGATGTGAGAATTATGGGGAAGAAAAAAGGTACAATCACCATTTATGATGTTGCACGCGAAGCCGACGTGTCGATGGCGACCGTGTCTCGGGTCGTTAATGGAAACCCAAATGTGAAACCGTCTACGCGTAAGAAAGTACTGGAAGTGATTCGCCAGCTGGGTTATCGCCCCAATGCTGTTGCCAGAGGATTAGCGAGTAAAAAGACGACCACTGTTGGCGTAATTATTCCGGATATCTCAAATATGTTTTATGCGGAATTGACTCGAGGGATTGAAGATATTGCAACCATGTATCATTACAATATCATTTTAAGTAATTCAGATCTGAAAACAGAAAAAGAATTAAAACTGATTGAAACCTTGTTAGAGAAACAAGTGGATGGATTGTTATATTTGGGAGGCGAGCTTACCGATACCCATCAAGAGATTTTCGCTGAAACCAATGTTCCGGTTGTTTTGGCTGCGACACATGACCAAACGCAGAAACAATCCTTTGTGACAATTGATCAAAAAAAGGCAGCAGAAGAGGCGACAACTGTATTAATTGAAGAAGGAACTCAACAGATTGCTTTTATTAGCGGTCCATTGACAGATGTGGTAAAAGGATATCCTCGTTATCAAGGATATAAAAGTGCGCTAAAAAAGCATCAAATTCCATTTGATGAAGAATGGGTTCGTGTGGGGGACTATCGCTATACTTCAGGCTATCAGTCGATGATGGAATTGCTCGAAGCACATCCGGATTGTAAGGCAGTTTTTGCCGCGAGCGATGAGATGGCTGTTGGAGCGATCCATGCAGCATTGGATAAAGGAAAAAGAATTCCCGACGATCTTTCAGTTATTGGATTTGAAAATATTCCTTTAGCGTCTCAGGTTCGACCTCTACTCAGTACTATTCATGTCCCAATGTATGATATTGGTGCAGTAGCGATGCGCTTATTGACCAAGTTTATGAATAATGAAGAGATCGAGTCTTCTCAGGTTGTATTACAGTATACAGTTGAGTTAAGACAGTCCACTCGCTTAAAAAAATGGCCCAATCGTTAAGTTTCGAGCTACCTCTCTTTAACCAGCACTCATAGGCTGGTTTTTTTGTGATTCTGTTTGGATTGTATCCACCATATAGATAAGCTAAAGAACAAAGATTTGTGGAGTAAAGGAGAGAAGTATGGTGGCGAACGAAGAGCGTTTGAAAGTCATGACGACAGGAAATCAGTTACAGGATTATGACCGAGAAGTGAAGCAGTTTTCCTGGGATCGAGTCAAAAAGCATTTTAGTTGGGCAAAAACAGGTCGAGTAAATATTGCGTACGAGGCGATCGATCGTCATGTGGATGAAGGAAAAGGGAAGAAGATTGCTTTAAAATATAGTGATCCATCACGCAAAGAGGAATATACTTTTGCAGCTTTAAAAATGCTCTCCAATCGTTTGGGCAATGTTTTGCGGAAGTTGGGCATTCAAAAAGGCGACCGAGTCTTTCTTTTTCTCCCACGTATGCCTGAATTTTATATCAGTTTCTTGGGGATCATCAAAATTGGTGCAATAGCAGGTCCTCTATTTGAAGCGTTTATGGAATCGGCAGTCAAGGATCGTCTCGCTGATTGTGAAGCCACTTTATTAATTACAACCCCTGAGCTGCTGGATCGCGTCCCCCGTAGAGAGTTGCCTGATTTAGAAAAGATTCTTCTGGTTGGGGGAAAGTCCAACAAACAGGAAGAAGAGGTGTATCATTTTGAGAAGGAGATCCAAGAGGCGTCTTCAGAACTAGAAATTGAATGGGTTGATCAGGAAGATCCGATGATTATTCATTATACGTCGGGTTCTACTGGAAAGCCTAAAGGTGTTCTGCATGTACATCATGCCATGATCCAACACTATCAAACTGGAAAGTGGGTGCTCGATTTACAAGAAGATGATATTTTTTGGTGTACAGCGGATCCTGGTTGGGTAACAGGAACCTCTTATGGTATTTTTGCTCCCTGGTTACATGGAGTGACCAATGTGATTCGAGGAGGGCGTTTTAATCCAGATGATTGGTACCAAACCATTGAAGAGAATCAGGTAACCGTTTGGTATAGCGCTCCAACCGCATTTCGAATGCTGATGTCAGCGGGTGAAAAAACGGTCAAGAAATATGATCTCTCATCGCTTCGTCATATCTTAAGTGTGGGAGAACCTTTAAATCCAGAAGTGATTCGTTGGGGAATGAAAGTATACGGAAAACGCATTCACGATCATTGGTGGATGACCGAGACAGGAGCGATTTTAATCGCAAATTATCCTCAAATGGATATAAAACCGGGATCGATGGGAAAACCGATCCCCGGGGTTGAAGCAGGCATTCTCGATGATGATGGAAATCTCCTACCACCTTATAAAATGGGGAATCTAGCGATTAAGACTCCATGGCCATCGATGATGAGGAAGATTTGGAAGAATGATGAGAAATACCAAGAGTACTTCCGCGTTCCAGGCTGGTATATTTCAGGAGACTCCGCTTATGTTGATGATGAGGGTTATTTTTGGTTTCAAGGACGAGTGGATGATGTGATCAATACCTCAGGAGAACGGGTGGGTCCTTTTGAAGTCGAAAGTAAATTGATTGAACATCCAGCGGTTGCAGAGGCGGGTGTCATAGGGAAACCTGACCCTGTACGTGGTGAAATCATCAAGGCGTTTGTTTCACTGCGCGAGGGCTATTCACCATCCGATGAATTGATGGAGGAGATTCGTTTGTTTGTTAAGAAAGGATTAGCTGCCCATGCCGCACCTCGGGAAATTGAATTTCGAGAAAAACTTCCCAAAACGAGAAGCGGAAAAATTATGAGACGGGTATTAAAAGCCTGGGAATTGGGTTTACCTACTGGTGACCTCTCGACATTGGAAGATCATTAAAAAAGTCCCCAAGAAGGGGACTTTTGATGTGTTAAAAGCTTGGTGTGGGTTCGGGAGGTAGAATGGGTCCGGAGGTTCCTTCGCCGCCATTGGGTGTACCTCCGCCTCCTCTACTTCCACCACCATCGGATGATCCGTGGTTATTCCCTCCATTATCGTGACTTCCATTTCCATTACTGCGACTGCCGCCATTGTCACTGCGTGGAGGGGGTGTGGGAGAAGGTTGATTTTGACTATCATTTGGATTTTGCTCATTGCGACTACGGCGTTGAGGGCTCTGTTCTCTATCTCTTCGTTCCTCGTTCTCTTTCTTTTTGGAAGGACCGTAGTTCGATTTTTTGTTACACTCAAAGCATTTATTTGGAAGAGATCCTCCTGGGTCTTTGAAATTGCTACCTCTCTTGATCAATTCTGGATTCGATTCTGCTGCTGCCTTGAAGATTTTCACCCAAGCATTTTTAGCCAAGTTTTGATTTCCTGTATAGTTATAATCGTATCCCGACCAAACACCGAGCGAAATTTCGGGTGTAAAACCGACAAACCATAAATCGTATTGTGAGGTCGTCGTCCCTGTTTTTCCAGCAATATTGTAACCGGAGATTCTAGCTCCAATGGATGAGGCTGCCGTACCACCGGTGACTACTTGGCGCAACATTTTAATCAGTTGATAGGAGACTTGGGGTGAAAAGATTTGCTGTGGTTCGTTATCGCGTTTAAAGTTGTAAATCTCTTTTCCATCTGCGGTAACAATACGATCGATTAAGTGAGCTTTGTTGAATTTGCCATAATTGGCAATCATGGCAAATGCACCCGTCATGTCTGCTACCGTATATCCATAGCTAAAGCCACCCAAGGCAAGCGCTTCAACTCCCTCATCTCTTTTGTGAATCGGGAGATTCATCTTTTTCAAGTAATCATTTCCCTTGTCAAAGCCTAGTTTTCGATAAATTTTAACGGCTGGAATATTTAACGATTTTTTTAGCGCTTCTGTAGCGGAAACAGGACCTCGATAATTTCCGTCTGCATTTCGGTAGACGCTTCTTGTTCCCGCTTTGCGAATCGGTTCATCAATGATAATGGAATTGGGTGAAATTACTCCTTCATTCAGCGCTGGTCCGTATACTAAAAGAGGTTTGATGGCAGAACCGGGTTGGTTAACTGTATCCAACGCATGATCTTTTTCATTCTCATCGAAATTCCCGGCATAAAAAGCAAGGATTTCTCCCGTCCGGTTATCAACAACGGTAGCACCAATCTGTTCTTTGATCTTGATGCCTCGATAAGTTCGGGTAGGGAATTCAATCTCTTTGGCAGCTTGGTTAATCTTATCGTACATTTCTTGATCAATGGTCGTATAAAAACGGAGACCACCTTGTCGAACTTTTTTCGTGTAGTATTCGTCAGATCGTGTAACTGCGTCTGGATTTTTTTGGTCCATCTCTTTAAGAATTTTTACAGCTTCTCTCTCCACTGCTGTAATAATAAAGGGATATTTTTCATATCCGTTGACAAACATATTGGGTTTAGCCAATGATTTTTTGATATCAAATTTTATGGCTTCATCATATTGTTGTTTGGTAATCTTTTTCTCTTCCAACATCTTATCGAGAACTAATCGCATGCGCTTAAGACCAAGCTTTAATTCTTCCTCACCGCGAAAAGGGTTATAAGCATTTGGACGTTGTACCATGCCCGCAATATATGCAGCTTGTGCCAAGTGTAAGTCTTTCAATTTTTTATTAAACAATCCACGGGCAGCTGCATTGACACCATACATGTTTTTACCATGTGCTCCTGTACCAAAGAAGACACTATTCATGTATTTTATAAATATTTCAGGTTTATCATAGTATTTTTCAAGTCTCACAGCATTGATAATCTCAACCGATTTCCGTTTTAAGCTCTTATCTTTGTAATCCAAGAAATGTGTTTTCACTAATTGTTGGGTTAATGTACTTCCTCCGGTCGTCACATCACTTCCGCTCATTTGTTGAAACGCGGCACGGAGGATCGAGCGCGGGACAATTCCGTTATGTTCATAAAAGTCTTTATCTTCAATCGCAAGGAACGCATCAATTAAATATGGGCTCACTTGTTTTAAATCGGTCACCAATTGGCGATCATCTGGATTAATCATCACACCGATTTGTTTTATTTGACCGTCTTTTTCACGAAAGTATGCGTAACTGGTTTGAGATAGTGCCTCTAATTCTTTATCATAATCTTCTTTTGTTCGTATAGTTTCTGATTTAGTATAGGCAGAAACGATTCCTGCTCCAACACCGATGGTTGCAACGGATATGATTAAGAATGCCACAAGCAACACAAATAAGGCTTGCCGTAGTATTTTCATAAATGAAAATTTTCGCTGCGATGACTTTTTGATATTTGTCTGCATATGCCCCGTACCTGCTACTTTGGAACATAGCTATCTATGCCAAGAGGATTTTCACTGAGTCAACCTCTTCCGCTTAAAACAGAAAAAGTTCGTGATTTTTTCGCGCTCTTAACATTTCATATGTTTCAACCATATGAAGTAGCAGGTTTTCCACCTCTCTTTCCTCCTCAGTCATTCGATCATGGTTTTATATTATTTTTCGTTCCCAAAAGAAATTTTTAGGTCGTAAAAAAACGAGAACTTTTCTTTTTTCGACCAATCCAGACAATTATAACAAGTTGTATGGATGGTCGGAAGCAAAATAAAGAAACAATCCCTAGAACAGTATACTAGAGATTGTCCGTTTCATGGTGTCATTTTTCGTAACTTTGCCCTCTCCAGTTACACAATCCATCTTCTCACTTTTGGAGCAGCGTTCGATGAAAGGGATATTAACAGGGGTTTGATAAATATATTATACATTTTTTAAATGCATTACTACAATATAGAAATACCACAAAGAGGATCACACTCACTTCATCCGCTTGCAAAAAGCGATGAAGTGAGTCCTATTAAGAAGAAAAACGACGAAAAAAACGAAACGGGTCGAAATTTGATGAATCGTTGTTTGGGCGATCAGGAGCAGGAGAGGTACAGTTATCATCCTCATTGGATTGGCATGGATCGGGAGGATCCTGATTGGGTGGTTCAGGTTCAATGTTTGAAGGTGGTGGAACCGGATTATTTTTTGGCTGTTCAATCACTTTCGTTTTAGTTTGTTTCTTCATTAATTCCTGTTGAAGCATCTTAATTCGTTCTTGTTCTTCTTGCTTTTTTCGAAAAGATTTTACTTTTTCACAATCAAATCCGCAAATATCTGGATTGAAGCCACCCGGATTTTGAAAAGATGTTCCTTTTGGGAAATATTCCGGACTCTGTTTGGAAGCGGCTTGGAAAATATTTACCCATGCTCGCTTGGTAAAATGAGGGTTATGATTCATACGGAAGTTGTAATCATATCCTCCCCAGACACCTAACGTGATTTCCGGTGTGTATCCAATAAACCATTGATCTTTGTCCTTTGTGGTTGTTCCCGTTTTTCCTGCAAAATTGTATCCCTTGATCCTGCTTCCTATATAGGAAGCGGTTCCGCCATTTACAACCTCTCGCAGCATATTCGTGATTTGGAAGGAGGTTTGCGGTGAAAACACCTGCTCAGGGTTGGGTTTGTGCTCCCAAATCACTTTGCCATCTGCGTCCGTGACTTTGGAAATGATATAAGGTTTGTTGTACTTGCCACCGTTGGCAAAGGTTGAAAATGCTGCAGTCATCTTGACCACGGTATAACCATTCGTTGCACCACCAATCGCGGCAGCCTCTCCATCATGGGGATGGGGAGGAAGTCCCAATTTGCGCAGATAGTCGAATCCTTTTTTATGCCCCAGTGAATTAAACGTCTTGATGGCAGGAATATTATATGAAAATTTTAATGCTTGAGTGGCGGTGACGGGACCACGATATGAGCCTCCAGCATTTCGATAATATCCCGATCCATCGCTTTTTGGAATTCTTTCGTCAACGATTAATGAGTTCGGGGAGATGATTTTTTCTTCCAAAGCGGGTGCATAGACAAGAAGCGGTTTAATCGATGATCCAGGTTGTCTCGAAACATCCAGTGCATGGTTTTTTTGGTTTTTTTCAAATTCACTGGTTCCAGGTACAAACGCCAATACTGCCCCTGTTTTATTTTCAATGATGGTTGCTCCCAATTGCTCCTGACTCTTTATCCCTTTATAGGTGCGAGTGTGGAGAGTAAGACCTTTGGTTGCAGCTTTATTGATAGCTTCATATAAATCTTTATCAATGGTGGTATAGAAATGGTATCCGCCAGTTGCGACTTTGGTCTTATATTCTTGAAGGGTGCTTCGATATTTGCCTTGTTTGCTTAGTTCATCGATGTCTAAGTTATCGATTTCCATTAATGTTTCTGCCGCTTCGGTCTCTAATGCAAACATGATATAAGGATGTTCTTTGTAAGCGTATTGGAATTGTTCGGGTTTGGCAAAAGATTTTTTAATATCGAATTTTAGTGCTTCATCATACTCTTTTTTTGTGATTTTATTTGTCTCAAGCATTTTATCAAGAACCATTTTCATTCTTTTTTTGCCGCGTTCGAAATTCTTTGTATCTTCACTAAATGGATTGAGATCATTGGGACGTTGTACCATTCCCGCTATATAGGCAGCTTGTGCCAGATTGAGGTGTTTAGGGTCTTTGTTAAAAAGCCCCTTGGCAGCTGCATTAACGCCATACATTTTTTGACCATGAGCACCTTCCCCGAAAAAGAGGCTGTTCATATAATAGACCAAGATTTGATCTTTCGTGTACATCCGTTCCATACGGAGTGCGAGAATGATTTCTTTGGTTTTTCGAGCTATATTCTTTTTGGAGTTTTTTAAGATCAGGTTTTTGACCAGTTGTTGGGTAAGCGTACTTCCCCCTGTTGTGACCTCTGCATCCGTTGCTTGTTGCCAAGCTGCGCGAATTAGGGAGCGTGGAACGATTCCTTTGTGCTTGTAGAAATCGCGATCTTCGATGGCGATAAAAGCATCAATAAGAATAGGATTTACCTCGTTTTTGGAACGGATGAGTTTCCGTTCGTTGCCCTCATATCGAAATGAACCAATTCGGATCGGATTTCCATTTTTGTCTTGGGTGAGAAAATAGGCATAACTGGTTTGGAAAAGATCGTCGAGATTCTTTTGAAAGTCATCTTTTGTATATAATTTTTCATCTTTCATGATGGCAGATACTGCCCCGGCAGTGACGCCAACACTTCCTACTACAACAATTAAACAAAGGGAGACAATGGTATAAATCAAGTAGCCCATTACTTTTAAGGTGGTTTTTATCCATGGAATCACTCTATCCAATTGTTTCCCCCCTCCGTTTTCGAGTTAATATTATATCATATTATTGAATTTAATTATCTTCATAAATAATGGATTTCAACAAATTTATGAAGAGTCTTTTTCCATTTGTAACAATGAAAAAAACCCCAAATTCCTGGTTACCCAGAATTTGGGGCACTTCGTTCCTTCATTAACGACTATAGAATTCAACGATTAAGGTTTCGTTGATTTCAGATGGAAGTTCCGATCGTTCAGGAAGACGGAGATAGACACCCGATAGTTGATTCTCATCAAAGGAAAGATATTCAGGTAGATATGCCCGATCTTCAAGCGCTTCTTTAATCACTGTCAAGTTTTTGCTTTTTTCCCGTACTCCGATTTCATCGCCAATGGCAACTTGATATGAAGGCCGATCTACTTTTTTCCCGTTGACAGTGATATGACCATGAACGACCAACTGACGGGCTTGGGGGCGTGTTCGCGCAAATCCCAACCGATATACGAGGTTATCGAGACGAGATTCCAAGAGGATCATAAAGTTTACGCCATGAACCCCTTTCATTTTTCCCGCTTTTTTGAAGAGATTATGGAACTGTTTTTCATTCAGTCCATACATAAAACGAAGCTTTTGTTTTTCTTGCAATTGAAGCGCATATTCACTTAATTTTTTGCGTTGAGTGGGTCCATGTTGACCCGGTGGATATGGTCTCTTAAGTTCTTTCCCCGTTCCTGTTAATGAAATCCCTAGACGACGACTAAGTTTCCATCTCGGTCCAGTGTAACGTGCCATAATCGATTGCTCCTTTCATCATTTGCATCGTTTTTGCAAATGACAGGGTGCTGGTTCACATTGTTACCCCATCTTCCGGATAGCGACGAAAGAAGGGATACCTATCATTTGTCTTGATAGGGTGAACCAGTGAGGGTGATCCCTTCACCTATCTTTTGCTTAGCTATCCTCAAATCCCTTTGGAGGCTGTTTGAGTCTAACAAAAGTTAATTTTAGCATGATCTGAAAAAAAGTCAATCGATGGTTGCTTTGAGATAATAAATGGGGTTCCCTTG